>QIMA01000382.1 GCA_003233535.1 Rhodanobacteraceae bacterium | reverse complement strand
GAACGCGAAGTGCCAAGACCTCGGCCTTAGCTACCGCATCACGCTGGGATTCACCGTACGCCATGACGCCCGGCAGCTCAGGGACTTCAGCCAACCAGCGACCATCCTCTTCACATTCGACTTCAATAGACAGATTCATTTGGCACCTCTTTCGTCTAATGAGCTTACCGCAAGCCGGTGGCGCGCGTGCCTGGCCGAGAACCGGCATAGCGCACTTCTGCTGCGCGGCAGCAAAAAATTCTCCGGTTGGTCCCAGGGAACCGAGCACAGTAACACGCAGCCGACCCGAGCAGCTCCGGTAGTTTTGGCATGGGCTACGCCTATTTTATGCCCAACATCCTCAACTAATTGGGCGGCTCATGTTGGCGATAGAACGGGGGGACGAGTGCCCGCTTCAGCTCAAGCCGCAGCAGATCGAATCGGACGCGCAAGCTTTGCCCGACCTCCGTGTGCCGTCTTTGTAGGATGTGGAGAGCGGAGCGAACCACATCGATCGCGCGGCGCGTAAGGTAGGGAGCTAACGGCGCTTTGCCGCCAAGCTCGCCGTAATCGATCCGCCTACCACCAGTGCCGCCCCAAAGGCACCCAGCCAGCCGATATGCTCTTCCGGCACCTGACCGGGGAAGGAAATGGCCAGCGCTGCGCCAAACGCCAAGGTCGATAGCGGCGTTAGGGCGAGGATCGCGCTCACTCGGGATGCTTCCCAGTGGTTGAGCGCTTCAGCAAAGCAGCCGTAGGCTCCGAGCGTGTTGAACGAGCAATATCCGATCGCTAGCCAGTGCCAGCTGTCGACCTGGGTCAGCGTGCTTGGGGTAGCGGTGGGAAACAGGACGATGGCAGCAACGATGTAGATAAAGCCCATCACCTGCTGCGGCTTTAAACTGCGCAGGAGTTGCTTCTGCGCCAGCGCGTAGATTGCCCACAGCAGCGCACCCATGCCGATAAACAGCGCACCCAGTCCGTAAGATTCCACATCGTCGGCCCTACCGCGCTGCTCGAAGAAAAACAGCAGCAGGCCGGCCACGATGATTATGAATCCGAGCGCTTGGCTGCGCAGCAGCTTCTCTTTGAAGATCACCACGCTGCCAATGGCTAGCAGCAGCGGTGCCGATTGGATCAGCAGTTGGGCGTTGCCCGGCGTAATTCGGGACAGTCCGAGCAGGTAGAACAGATAGTTGCCGATCAGCCCCAAGCTGGCGATTGCCAGCAGCGCCCAAACGCCCTTGCTGATCTGCGTGAAGGCACGCCAACGCCCGCCTGCCGCAATCCAGCCGCCGATCACCAGCGCCGCGACCAGAAAACGAATCCAAGTCAGAGTCCAGGCGTCGACCTGTTCCAGCGAGATTTTCAGCGCCAGCGGCAAAGTCGCCCAAAAGCCCACTGTCGTCAGGGCAAGGCCGAGCCCCAATCGCCAGCGGCCACTGGTGGTGTGTAGCTTAGTCATAGGGTTGAGGGGCTAGGGCTTGAGGGAGAGCGAAGAGCTGAGGGAGAAACGGCGATGCCGTCCTCAGCCCTCAGCCCTGCTTCACTACTCAGCCATCATCGCGTCGCGACGGGCTTTGAACTCGGAGCCTTCCAGCCACTGCGGCCAGCCGTCGCTGTCGGCGACGCGCTTGCCTACGGCGTACAGCAGCTGTACGTCTTGAGCCATGCCGCGCAGATCCCATTCGGCGGAGTATTCATCGGCCGGCTTGTGGTAGCGGTTGGTGACGTAGTCCACGGCCTGCGCGCTGCCGTATTCCTTGCCCTTCTCACGATGATCGATGCCGCCCTTAGCGTACAGCGCCGGGACGCCAACCTTGGCGAAGTTGAAGTGATCTGAGCGGAAGTAGAAACCGTTCTCGGGGGTCGGCTCCTGGACGATTTCGCGATCCTGCTCTTTGGCCGCATCGGCGAGCACGTTTTCTAACTCAGAGCTACCGAAACCAACCACTACGACGTCCTTGGTCGGCCCGATAACCGGCAGCGCGTCCATGTTGATGTTGGCGACGGTCTTGGTCAGCGGGTAAACCGGGTTCTCGGCGTACCAGCGCGAACCCAATAAACCCGATTCTTCCAGCGTAACCGCCAGGAACAGGATCGAACGCTTCGGCGGCTCCGGGTCGCTGGCAAAGGCTTCGGCAAGTTCGAGCAGGGCGCCTAGGCCGGTGCCGTTGTCGATCGCACCGTTGTAGATGTTGTCATCGGGATTGCCGAAGGTGCGGCCCAGGTGGTCCCAGTGCGCGGTGTAGATGATGTATTCATCTGGACGGGTGCTGCCCACGACCTTAGCCAGCACGTTCTTGCTGTCGGCCTTGCGCACTTCATTGTTCACCTTGCCCGATGCGGTCGCGTTCAGTGCGACGGCTTCGAATGCACGCGTATCGGCAGTTTCGCGAAGGGCGTTGAAGTCCATGCCGGCCGCTTCAAACAGGCGGACTGCGCTGTCGCGGGAGATCCATCCTGCCAGTGGTACGACCGGATCAGACCCCTCGCCGCGAGGCAGATCAAACTGCGGACCACTCCAGCCGTTGCGAACGACTTCCCAACCGTAGCTGGCGCCAGCGGTCTCATGGACGATGATGCAGGCGGCTGCGCCCTGACGAGCGCACTCCTCAAATTTGTAGGTCCAGCGACCGTAGTAGGTCATGGCCTTACCCTTGAACAGGCTCTCATCGCCGTTGCCAAAGCCCGGGTCATTAACCAAGACGATCACGGTCTTGCCCTTCGGGTCGATGCCGGCATAGTCGTTCCACTCCACTTCCGGTGCGACGACGCCGTAGCCGGCGAACACCACTTCACTGCCGCTGATTGCCACTTCCGGATCCAGCAGCGGCGAACCGAGCACGAACTCGTCCAGCGGCTTGAGGGCCATCTCGATGTCGCCGATCTGAAAGGTCAGCGGTTCGACAATCTCACCGCGCAGCTCAACCATCGGCACGTCCTGAGTCCAGCTGTCGCCGTTACCCGGCTGCAGGCCCATGCGCGTGAACTCTTGCTCTAAGTACGCCAGAGTGATGGTTTCACCCTTGCTGCCCGGGCCGCGACCTTCGAAGATGTCGGAGCTGATCGTGCGGATCTGCGCGGCCAAGTCCTCTACCGTAATCGCCGGGCTGGTTACTGGGCTGGCAACCGCTACGGGCGCTGCTGGGGTCTCAGTCGCAGTGGTTGCAGGCTCAGTCGGCGCAGGTGGCGGTGCCTGTTCACTACAGGCCATCAATGCCAAGCTCAAGGGCAGGGCGGTGAGAAGTACTCGGTTCATCAGCGGCTCCGTGATCAAAACAGCCCACAAGCATAGCAAGTCAACGATCCACTGACCCGTGGCGTTGTGCTCCCGGTGCTAGTCAAACTGATGTGGGACGCAACGCCGCCCAAGTTAGTCCCGGCTAAAAGGGTTGAGGGCTGAGGGCTGAGAAGAGCAGTCCAGCGGCTTGCGCTCGTTAAAACCGGACACTCATCAGCCAATGCCCAGCAGATTTGGGTGCCGATCCTCAGCCCTCAGCCCTGGCCACATCAGTTTGACTCGCACCCGTTGGCCCAAGGGCTTTGCTTGTTCTTAACAACAATGGCTATAATTGCCGGCTCGCTCTGTCTGGAGTGAGTGTTACCCATGCCATCCACAAAGATTTGGAGTGTCCATGCCAAGCGTCAAGGTCCGCGAGAACGAACCCTTTGAGTTCGCCCTCCGTCGCTTTAAGCGTTCCTGCGAGAAAGCCGGTGTACTGACTGAAGTTCGTCGCCGCGAGTTCTACGAAAAGCCCACCGCCGAGCGCAAGCGCAAGCTGGCTGCTGCGGTTAAGCGGAACAGCCGTCGCGTCGGTCGCGACGTGACCAAGCGCAAGCGCCTGTACTGATCTTCGCTTCATAGCGAGTACCGTATGACTCTGAAACAGCGGCTCACCGAGGACATGAAGTCCTCCATGCGTTCCGGTGACAAGCCTCGATTGGGCGTCATCCGGCTGGCTCTTGCTGCGCTCAAGCAGCGGGAAGTGGACGAACGCATAGAGCTGAGCGATACGCAGATACTCGGTGTGTTGGAGAAGATGCTCAAGCAGCGTCGGGATTCAGCCTCGCAGTTTGAAGCGGCGGGCCGTCAAGATTTGGTTGACCAAGAGAAGTACGAGATCGGCATCATCGCCGATTATCTGCCGCAGCCGCTTAGCGAAACCGAGGTAGACCAGATTCTGGCTGATTGTATTGCCGAATCCGGTGCTGTCGAAGCTCGCGATATGGGCAAAGTGATGGCATTGCTCAAGCCGCGAGTGGCGGGTAGGGCGGATATGCAGTCGCTTGCCGGCAAGGTCAAAGCGAAGCTCGGCTAGATCGATCAGCGCGTCGTTTTGATCCGCAGCGCTCGCACGACCCGAGGCGGGAGACCGCGCTCGGGTACTGATGTGGGATGCAACGCCGCCCACGTTGGTCCCGGCTGAGGGCTGAGGGCTGAGAAGAGCAGCCCGACGGTTTGACTCCGGGGCTTGCCACTCGTTTGGCTATAGCAATCGCCACGAACCCGGACCTTCATCAGCCAATGCCCATCAGTTTCGGGGTGCCCATCCTCAGCCCTGGCTGTATCAGTCTGACTCGTACCCGTCAATTTGAGCAGCATCAGGAGCCCCTCGACGGCGTAGACTATGCGGTTCGGCAGCCGCTCAGACGGCGCTGTCTCCCAGGCCGCGTTGGCCGCTCGCACTGAGGGTTTAAAAGTCCCGCTATGGCCGGCCGTGTTCCGCAATCCTTTATCGACGATCTGCTCGCGCGCATCGATATAACCGATCTAATTGGACAGCGGATTACGCTCAAGCGTGCCGGTAAGGAATATCAGTCGCGCTGCCCCTTCCACGACGAACGCAGCCCGTCTTTCACGGTTTCCCCGAGCAAACAGTTCTATCACTGTTTTGGCTGCGGCGCGCACGGCACCGCGCTCGGTTTCCTGATGCAGTACGACGGGCTGGAGTTCGTCGACGCCATCGAGGTGCTCGCCGATCAACTCGGCATGCCGGTGCCTGAGCTAAGCACGGCGCGCGATCGCGGTACCAGTGAGCTGTACGGCTTGCTCGCTGAGTGCAGCAGCTACTTTCAGCACCAGCTGGGCACTAGCGACAAGGCCCTGGAATATCTGCGCGGACGCGGGCTGGGTGCGGAGGTAATCGAGACCTATGGCCTGGGTTATGCGCCACCCGGCTGGGACAACGTGCTGCGTCGCTTCGGCCAGAGCAGCAAGGGCGCCAACCTACTGTCCTCAGCCGGAATGCTCAGCCAGGGCGATCGCGGGCGTTACGATAAGTTTCGCGACCGGCTGATGTTTCCGATACATGACCGCCGTGGACGGGTGATTGCCTTTGGCGGTCGGGTGATGGGCGACGATCAGCCCAAGTATCTCAATTCCCCCGAGACCGAGGTTTTCCACAAAGGCGAAACCCTCTACGGCCTGTATCAGGCGCGTCAGCGCAAGGGCGGACTGGAGCGGTTGATCGTGGTTGAGGGCTACATGGACGTGCTAGCGCTGGTCCATCACGGCTTTAGCGAGTCGGTGGCCACCCTGGGTACGGCGACCACGCGCAGTCACGCCGAACTGCTGTTTCGTCAGGCCGGCGACGTGGTTTTTTGTTTTGACGGTGATCGCGCAGGGCGCGAGGCCGCTTGGCGCGCGCTGGAGTCGGTGCTGCCGCGACTGACCGACGGGCGCCAGGCCCAGTTTCTGTTCCTGCCCGACGGTGAGGATCCCGATAGCCTGCTTAACGCGCAGGGTGCGGCCGCGTTCGAAGCGCAGTTGCGCGGCGCAGTGCCGCTGACCGAGTATTTCTTCCAGATGTTGTCCAAAGACGCGCGGCTGGACACCGTGGACGGCAGAGCGCGTCTAGTTGAACGGGCCAAGCCGTTGATCGAGCAGATTCCGGACAGTCCGTTTCGCGACCTCATGGAGGAAGAGTTGGGGCGTCGCGCCGGCATTCGCAAGACGCCGGTAGATAAACCAGCGCCCGCACGCGGAGGAGGGCGAATGCGCAGCGACTCGCGGGCCGGTCAACGACGGGTTCAGCGGACTCCGGTTCGCGCGTTAATTAGCCTGCTATTTACCGCCCCCGCGCTAGCGACCCGCGTGACTCAGCCCGCTCCTTTCGTTGGTCTGGAGGTGGCCGGTATGGATCTGCTGCTGCGGTTGTTGGATCGGCTGCGCGCATCCCCGGCGGCTGCCGGAGCAGTCATCGAGTCGTGGCCAGAGCCAGCCGAGGCCGACGCCATGCGCAAGCTGGCGGAGGTCGAGTGGGCCGGTGAGTCCGAAGACTGGGAAGTCGCCTTTGACGGCTACGTGCAACTGCTGGTGGATCAGTTTGAGAGCCAGAAAAGCGCAGATTTACCACTGCAGCTCGATCAGATCAGCGCCGAGGACCGGCGCCGGTATCTGCAGCAGCTGGCGCGCAAAGCGGAGTCCGGACGGCACAAGATCGGCTAACCCGGATATTTCATAAACTTCACGCGCCCTCGCTAGGCCCTTGAT
>QIMA01000561.1 GCA_003233535.1 Rhodanobacteraceae bacterium | reverse complement strand
CGATGAGCGATCGATTCGCTCGGCGACTGGAACTGCTCGGCATAACCGACTGGAAGCCGAGCGGCTTCCCAGTCATTCCGTGGGACTTGTACGGTGTACAGGGCCATCCGCTGCGCACCACGCCGAGTGAGATTGGGCCGCTGCTGCTGGCGCGGATGCTCAGTCTGACCGACGTTCAGGAGAGCGTGCTGCAGGTGGTGTTCAAGGTCGCCGACGACAACGGTTTGCTGCTGCTGGATTTGAAAGATCTGCGCGCCATGCTCCATCACGTCAGCGAACACTCCAAAGAGATCTCCGCCGAATTTGGACTAGTCCGAAAGTCGTCGATCGCAGCCATTCAGCGAGGCTTGTTGGGTTTAGAACAAGAAGGCGCCGATAAGTTCTTCGGCGAACCGGCCCTGAAGCTGGAGGATCTGCTGCGCCCAGCCGCCGATGGTCGCGGCCACATCCACATTTTGGCGGCAGACAAACTGATACTGCGCCCACGCATCTACACCAGCTTCCTGCTCTGGCTGCTGTCGGAACTGTTCGAAGAGCTGCCAGAAGTGGGTGATCTGGATCGGCCGAAACTGGTGTTTTTCTTCGACGAGGCGCATCTGCTGTTTGATGACGCGCCGACCGAGCTAAAAAACCGCATTGAGCAGGTAGTGCGGTTAATCCGCTCTAAGGGCGTGGGCGTATACTTCATCTCGCAAAACCCCGACGACATCCCTGACGATGTGCTCGGTCAGTTGGGCAATCGAGTCCAACACGCGCTACGCGCTTTCACTCCGCGTGATCAAAAAGCGGTCAAGGTGGCCGCCGAGACCTTCGTCCAGAACCCGGACCTGGACATCAAAGCCGCAATCACCCAGATGGGTGTCGGCGAAGCGCTGCTGTCGATGCTCGGCGACCAGGGCATCCCGCAAATGGTGCAGCGCGCCTATGTGCTGCCGCCGGCTTCGCGGATCGGCACGATAAACGAGGGCGAACGCCGCGAGCTGATCGCTAACAGTCCGCTGCAAGCTAGCTACGCTGGCGACATCGACCGCGAATCGGCCTATGAACAGTTGCTCAAGCGCGCGCAGAAAAGTGTCGAGCCGCCTGTGCAGAAGAAGACGAAACCGACGCAATCCGCGCCGAAGAAGCGGCGCTCGACGAGGCAGTCGCCAACCGAGGCCTTCGTCAAATCGATGTTGCGCAGTGTCGGTAGCCAACTCGGCCGATCACTGATGCGCGGACTGTTGGGCGCGCTGAAGCGCTGACGCCCAACGGCAACTCGTCAATCCCGCTGCGCTTTGCCCACCCTACGGTTTCGGCGAGGCTGGTTTCGTAGATCTGCGGCGCCTCTAGAGCTCGCGAGTAAATGCCAGCGCGAGCGACGTTGAACCATCGACACCTTCATCTACCAGGGGGCTATCGCGTACTTCGCTGGGCAGAAACCGATAGTCAACGACCCCGTAAAACGGCCAATTTTCGCCTATCGACCGAATATAGCCCAGGCGTAAGGCGGAAGTCACAAAGGCATCAGGGCGATAGCCAAGTACGCCTCGGCTGACTTCGCCAACAAAGGTACCGTAATAAGCCAGCTTATCGGACCAGTAGCTAACCCTGGCGCCCGGCAGAAAACGTCCGCCCGCGAACGGGAATGCTGCGGCGTATTCGACGCTAAGTTCTTGACCGTCGCTGGCCCCGAGCACGTCGCTCTTTACTGCGAGATCAAGCGTCCCTGCCCGTCCCAACCAGCTTGCAGCCAGCCCTAAATCGGCGCTGTGGTCACGATCATCGAGCAGTGCGCGATCAACCCCGCGCTCGGCCAGTTCGCTAACCCGGATGTTTCATGAACTCGCACGATGCTCGCGTCAACTTCGTGCGAGCACCGCGTCTAGGCCGCGTGACTGGCGTGGTTTCCGAATCAGATCAACTTTGGCAGCAACGCCGTGGCGATCGACAGTACCAAGAAAAAGCCAAACATATCGGTGATCGTCGTGAGCATCGGCCCAGACGCGATCGCCGGATCGATCTTGCGCGCTTTCAGCAGCAGCGGTACGAGGCCGCCCACGCTAACGGCAACCAGCGTATTCAGCGCCAGTGCCAAGCCGACGACCAGGCCAATCCACGGATTACCTTTCCAAACCCAGGCGACCATGCCAATGATGATGCCCAGCGCGACGCCGTTGATCATCCCCACGCTGATTTCCTTGCGCCAAACCCGGAACAAGTCGGATGGACGAGTCACGCCTATCGACAGCTCGCGCAGTGAAACCGCGACCGCCTGGTTGCCAGAACAGCCGGACATGTCCGACACCATTGGCAAGAAAATGGCCAACACGATGACTGCCGCGAGAGTCTCTTCATAGCTGGCGATGATGCTCGCCGCCAAGATATTCAGCCCAATGTTGACGGTCAGCCAGGCCAACCGCCGACGCGCACGCAGCCAGGTCGGCAACGAGCGCAGTTCGTCCTCGACCAGACCCGAGGTTTTCAACGCGTCACGCTCGACCCGCTCGATAGTCGCCTCATCGACCGCTTCGCGAGTAACCACGCCGACCAGCCGCCCGCGCCCGTCCGTCACCGGAATGGATAAATAAGGATTGCTGTCGAATACGTCTTCCAGGTCTGCCAACGGCGTTAGCACCGACACGCTGTCGGCCGGCGCCATTAGTTGGTCCAGCTCCAGTGTGCGCCGCGAGCCAAGAATCTTGCGCAGCGAAACGACGCCGACCAGCACACCGTGGCTATCGACTACATAAGGATGCTGAGTTTGGTAGGTCTCGAACTCTTCCTCGTCAGAAACCAGAAATCGTACAACGTCAGCGACGGTTTGCTGACGTTGGAATTTCATGCAGTCCGGCGTCATCAAGCCACCAGCTACGTCCTCATCGTAGTTGGCCAGAAGGCGAATCGCCGCGGCGTCCTCGCGACCCATCTTGTTCAGGATCAACTCGGCGTCGGCGTCATCCAAATCCTGAATGATGTCCACCGCATCGGAGGCGTCCATCTCCTGGATGATCTGCGCGGCGCGCGCCTCATCGAGCTGTTCGACTATACCGGCCGCCTGCTCAGCGGGGATTTCCTCGACCAAGTCAGCGGCGAAGGTCGGACCAACCAGCTCCAGAACCGCCGTGCGGTCCTCCTCTTTGAGCATCAGCAGCGCGCGCACGGCCTCGCTAGAGGTCATTTCCTCCAACGCCGCCTCAATTGCGGCCACGTCGCGCTCGTCGATTCCGGCAAAGAAGGCCTGAACCTGCGCTTCGTGGTGGAAAAGAATTTCAGACACGACAGTCTCCGGGCGCGAGTTAACTGCTCATGCTAACAAGCCAATGCAGGTATGGCCGTGCCTACCGAGCAGCTTCAGTTAGTCGCGAGCTGACCCTCACCGCGGCCAGTCGACTAGTGTGGTTTTCCCAGAAGTAAGTTGGTGAATGCTTCTGATACAACGTTCTGAGGCTAGTGTCCTGTCAACGGTCTAATGACGGGTTCAGTTGGTCTGTCAGCGTTCAGGGCAAGGCGCGCCCCGCAGCCAATGGCCGTAGCCCTT
>QIMA01000274.1 GCA_003233535.1 Rhodanobacteraceae bacterium | reverse complement strand
TTTCGATGATGATGACGGCGCCGTCCACGATCAGGCCGAAATCCAGCGCGCCCAGACTCATCAAATTGCCCGAGATACCACCGCGGACCATGCCGGTGACGGTCATCAACATGGCGATCGGAATCACCGCGGCGGTGATCAATGCGGCGCGGAAATTACCGAGCAGCAAAAACAGCACAACGATCACCAGCAGCGCGCCCTCAACCAGGTTTTTCGCCACCGTTCTGATCGTCCGATCAACCAGCGAGGTGCGGTCGTAAACCGGATTCACGTGAACCCCGTCCGGCAAGCTTTTCTCTATCTCGGCGAGCTTGCGTGCAGAAGCTTGCGCCACTGCGCGACTGTTTTCACCGACCAGCATAAACACGGTGCCGAGCACTACTTCACGACCATTCTGGGTCGCCGCACCGGTTCGCAGTTCGGGACCCTCGCCAACCTCAGCGACGTCCCGTATGCGTATGGGAACCCCTTCGCGCCGATCTAGCACCACCGCGCCGAGGGCTTCGATACTGCTAATTGCGCCGGGTACGCGAACCAAGTATTGCTGGCCATTCCGCTCAATGTAGCCGGCGCCGATGTTTTGATTGTTGCGCGCGATCGTCGACACCAGGTCCTGCAGGGTGAAGCCGAATGCTACTAGTTTGGCTGGGTCTGGCGTGATGTGGATCTGCCGCGCATAGCCACCGATGGTGTTGACTTCGGTAACCCCAGGCACTTGGCGCAGCTGCGGTCGTATCACCCAGTCTTGCAGCGTGCGCAAGTCCGTAGGTGTCCACGGCTGCCCGTCGGCCCGTACCGCACCGGGCTCGGGTTCGACCGTATACATGTAGATCTCGCCCAGGCCAGTGGCAACCGGGCCCATGGCCGGTTCTAAGCCCTCCGGGATTTGTGAGCGCGCCTGCTGCAAACGTTCTGCAACTTGCTGACGGGCAAAATAGATGTCCGTACCGTCTTCGAAAACCACGGTGACCTGCGACAAGCCGTAGCGCGACAGCGAGCGGGTGTAGTCCAGGCGCGGCAATCCAGCCAAAGCCGTTTCGATCGGGAAACTGACTCGTTGCTCCGCCTCTAGGGGCGTATAGCCGGGTGCTTCCGTATTGATCTGCACCTGCACATTGGAGATGTCTGGCGTGGCATCGATCGGCAGCCGCTGATAGCTCCAGGCGCCCAGCAGCATCAGTGCCAGCGTCAGCAGCAGCATCATCCCACGATGATGGATAGACCACCGGATGAGCCGGTCAAGCGCGGGGCGGTCCTCAGTGGTCATGCGAGGCTCCGGATTTTTCGATATCCGCCTTGATCAGATAACTCTGCTCCACCACCACGATATCGCCAGGATTGAGACCGCTCAGGACTTCGACATGCGCTGCGTCACGGCGACCTAGCTCCAGCGGCCGAATCTCATACTCATCGCCGACGCGAATGAAAACCACCTCCCAGTCGCGAAAGCGCTGCAGCGCAGCTAGCGGCACACTGAGCGCTACCGGGTCTTCAGCAACGGTGACTCGTGCACGAACCGCCGCCCCAGGGCGCCATTGACCATCTTCGTTTTGCAACACGGCTCTAGCAACGGTGCTCTGACTCGCCGTTGCCGTGGCCGGTAGCACGCGATCAAGCTCGAGCTGCGCGCTGACGCCATCTGACAGCCGGCTGACTACCACCGGCAAACCCGGAGTGATGTGCTGTGCATCGCGGCCAAATAGGTGCAGGTCGATCCACAATGAACTTAGATCGGCAATCTCGAACAGAGTTTCGCTTGCGGCCATCTCACCGATGCTTGCACGCCGTTCCAGGACCACACCATCTATTGGCGAACGCAGCGCATAAGGCGTCATGCTGACGTTGCTTTCAATAGTTGCCAGGGTTTGACCTTTACTGACTGAGTCACCGACACCAACCCGCACGCTGCGGATGGGAC
Source organism: Rhodanobacteraceae bacterium (assembly GCA_003233535.1). GTDB lineage: Bacteria > Pseudomonadota > Gammaproteobacteria > Xanthomonadales > SZUA-5 > SZUA-5. The sequence continues at coordinate 1,606 of QIMA01000274.1, read as the reverse complement.
CGGGAAATCGCGCCGATAGGCGCGCATGCTGGCCTTCAATCGGTGTAATTAGCCCCTGTACCTCATGCTCATCACGGATCACGCCGGGGCCTGCCGCGGCGACGCGAATTCCAGACTGTTCCGCGACTTTTCGGGCGATGGTGGTTCGGCCTTCCAGACTGTCGTATTCCCAGCGCGCGGCAGTGCCGTCGACCTGGGCTTGGACCGTGATACGGAATGAATGGGGCTCGTACACTTCCAAGTTGCCCTGCAGAAAATCACCCTGCACAGCGAAAGCATGCTGTTCAGAGGCACCACCGAGTCGATCAACCGTCACTTGCAAAGTCCCGTTGGACGGCGCCAGCGATTGTCCGTTGCGATACAGCCAAGCGCGAAACTCTGGCAGTACGCCGGTCTCATAGATCGCTAGCTCGACGGCAACATTGCCTTCCCGAAGCATGCGACCGTTATGGCTTCCACGCTCGAACTCCTCCTCGTCGTGTGCGTCATGACCATTTTCGTGGTCGTGATCGGACTCCGACATGGAGCCCGAATCGCAACCCACGGCGAGTATTGAGATGAGTGCTATTAAGGCAAGACGGTTCATTGGGCGGCTCCATCGGTGGGCTTAGTCACGGCGAAACTCTCACCGGTCAAACGCTGAATTTCGAGCAACGCGCGCTGAGCGCGCAACACCGCGCGAAGTTGTTCTCGCTCGGCGGCAACCTGCTCAAGCTGTAATCGTTGCCAATCCACATAGGCCGCGGCACCGGCGCGGTAGTGGCGTTGCGCGGACTCTGTCGCTAACGTCAACGCAGGCAGTAACCGATCTCGGGTATGAGCAAATTCGGCTTTTGCCGCATTCAACTCTCCCCAAGCCTCAATCAAGGTAGCTTCAAGCGTTCTTAGCGTGCTTTTACGTTCAGCAGGAACGCTGGCTACGGCCGCTTCGGCTAGCCGCACCTTCGGTAGCGCACGTGAGCGCGATCCTAGCGGTAATGACAAGCTGCCGACCAACCCCCAGTCGTCCTCAGCCTGTAGACGACGGATACCCAATGCCCACTGCAAATCATTCAGCCTTTCGCTTTGCGCCAAGCGCAGCTGTGCCTCTTGCACTCGTTGCCGATTGGCGAACTGGGCTAACTCCGGGTTGCGAACTAGGAGGGTCCGTAACTGCGGATAGTCTGGAGATTCCGCAGGCATCCTCAACGCCATCTCGGGCAGAGTGAACTGCGCGAGTGGATCACCCCACAGCGTAGCTAGGCGCCGTTTCGCTGCGCTCACCAACTGTTCCCAGCGCACGACTTCGCCTTCTACCCGAGCTGCAGCGGCCTTTGCAGCCAAATAGGAGGAGCGCGGACTGGCTCCGCTATCGGAGCGTTGCTTGGTGGCCTCTACCAGCGCTTCAGTCTGACTGAATGCGCGTTGTGCGATGGCCAATTCAGATTTTGCAGCAAGAGCCGTTAGGTAATGTCGAGCAGTTTCTGCGTGAATATCCAGTCGTTGGATAGCAATTTTTGAGTCCAGCGAGCCGATTCGCTCATCAACCAGTGCCATCCTTGCGATACGTTTTTCTTCTTGCTCAATGACCGATGCTAACGATACCGTCACTTCAGCGCCGCGTAGC
>QIMA01000554.1 GCA_003233535.1 Rhodanobacteraceae bacterium | reverse complement strand
AGCGCTAGGTGCGACAGCGCTGACAGTCGCCACTGGTCGCCGTTCCGTGCGCGCCAGCGCGCGCGTAAGTCCGTTTTGATGCGCCGGCAGCGAAGACATTCGGGACAAACAGAAGTAAGCGGTAACTGAGCGGCGTCCTTGCTGTCGCGCTAGCTAGCCCTTGATCGCATACAGACCCACGGCTGTTCGCGACGAAATCGTTGGCCGATCTGGATGACCGGCGCTTGCCTAGTATTATTGGGCGCTGGACGTGAAGAGCCAACAGCATAAGCGGAACTTTCACCGCTATAAACCGCTCGATCGTGCAGCACCAGCTTCGCTGCTCACCGAGCTGAACGAGCCACTATCGGACAACAATAGTCACTATGAATGCCAGCACAAACTGTCAGTGCCCCTGCGGCGAAACGCGCTTCACCGCGCGCCGCCCTGCCTTGATGCGCATTTACTGCCACTGCACCATCTGCCAGAGCTTCAATCAAGCGCCGTTCGCGGACATTTCGGTGTTCAAAGCAGCGCACGTGCAGATGCCAGATCCAGAACGCGTTGAATTCCGCGCGCTGCGCCCACCACCGGCTGTTCAGCGCGGCACTTGTGTGGCCTGTGGCAAACCCGCGATCGAAATGCTACGAATCGTTGTGCTGCCTAAGCTGATCTTGATTCCGAGTGCCAATATCGGCGATGCGGCATTCAAACCGCCGGTCAGCATGCATGCGTTTTACGACACTCGGGTCGCCGACGCGGATGATGACTTACCCAAATACAGCGGCTACTGGTCGAGCCAGCTACACTTTGGCCGCGAATTGCTCAGTGCGATGCTTGCACGCAAACGCGCATAGATATCGCTGCTAAGACATGACCGGGAGTTCGCGACCTCGAGCCGACGAGCGCGTCTCAGCCGATGCGGCACACCGTAGCGCACAGGTTACGCCAGTGCGCCATCGCGATCATCGCACCACCAATCGCCAGCTGTATGCCGTGATAGGCGCCGATGTCGACCACTTCAGCGACAGCCAGCAGCAGTACGGCAGATCCAGCCGCATACCAGTACAGCGCAGAGGTCTGGCGGTGACGGAACCAACCGCGCAGCATGACCACGCCGGCAAAGCTAATCACGCTCAGCGCGATCACCCATTCCACTTCGTGCGACCACAGCAGCCAGCCGCTAGGCTCGCTAACATCGGCCAACGCGGCATGCATCGACGGCATTAACGCCAAGGCGACAGGTAGGATCAGACAATGCAGCGCACACGACAGGGACAGACCTGCGCCTAGGCGATCGGCCCACAGCCAGCGCTCGTCAGCGACGCGCTGGTCGCCGTCAAAAGGCGTCTGCAGGCCCAATACGGATTCGATCTCGGAAGCCATCGGGTAATCGCTGTCAGTCGTGCTGCAATGTGATGTTATAAAGTAACACAATCGACCCTAACTTAGGCACAGCATCCGTTGATCACGCCCTCGCCGCCAACCACCGATGTCACCGATCGACCGCCGGTGCTGCGGATCGAACAACTGCGTTTCGGCTGGGACTCGGGCCCGGAGTTGCTCAACATCGCGCAACTGGAACTCGCAGCGGGACAGAACATGCTGGTCACGGGTGCCTCCGGCTCTGGCAAGAGCACGCTGCTCAATTTGATCGGCGGCGTGCTCATGCCTACGCACGGCGAGATTGAGATATGCCGGACCCAGTGCGCCGCGCTGGGCGCCCGCCGGCGCGACCGGTTTCGCGCCGAACATTTGGGCATCGTCTTTCAGCAGTTCAATTTGCTGCCCTTTCTTAACGTGATCGACAACGTGCTGCTGCCGCTGCAGTTCGCACCACAGCGGCGTGAGCGCGCTGGCGTCACTGGCAGTGAGCGGCATGCCCAGGCCCAGGCCTTGCTTAGTGCGCTGGGTTTGGAAGCGCAGCACTGGACACTGCCGGCGCACCGTCTTTCGGTTGGGCAACAGCAGCGAGCCGCCGTAGCGAGAGCGCTGATTGGCGAACCGTCGCTGATTTTGGCCGATGAACCAACCTCTGCTCTAGACCCGGTTAACCGCGACCGCTTCATCGAACTGCTGATTACGCAGGCCGCCGCCGCGGGTAGCGCGGTGCTGCTGGTCAGTCACGACCCCAGTCTGGCGGCTCACTTCGAGCGCCAGTTGACCCTAGGCGAGATCAGCCGCCCGGCGGTGGCCGCATGAGCCTGCTGCGCTTGGCCTGGAGCAGCTTGCGCAATCGGCGGATGTCGGCATTGCTATGCGTGCTGACGATCGCCGCTTCGGTGGCGCTGCTGCTCGCCGTCGAGCGCATTCGCGTAGACGTGCGCAGCAGCTTCACCCGCACCGTTTCAGACACTGACTTGATCGTCGGGGCACGCGGTAGTGCTCTCCAACTGCTGCTCTACTCGGTATTTCGTATCGGCGACTCGCCGCAAAACTTTAGCTGGGAAACCTATCAGGAGTTGGCTGCACACCCGGCCTTGGCATGGAGCATTCCGCTCGCGCTGGGCGATTCCCATCGTGGCTACCGGGTACTGGCAACTAACCACAGCTACTTCGATCACTACCGCTACGCCGGCGGGAAGGCGCTGGGCTTTACTAGCGGCCAAGCGTTCGCTGACGCGACCGAGGCCGTGCTCGGTGCCGAAGTTGCCGACCGCCTAAACTATAGTGTCGATGACGAGATCATTCTGGCTCACGGCGTCGGCGCGGTGAGCTTCGCCAATCATCGCGACGATCCCTTTGTGGTCAGCGGCATATTGGCGGCGACCGGCACGCCTGTGGATCGAACAGTGCATATCGATTTGTCAGGTTTGGCGCAGATGCATCGCGACTGGCGCAGCGGCGCGCACATCCCAGGTTCTGGTGATCATCACGATCACGCTGATCACCCCGACAGCGTGACGGCGGTCATGCTGCGCCTGAAACAGCGCGTACAGAGCGCGGCTCTGCAGCGTCAGATCAACGAGTACGCGCAGGAACCGCTCACCGCTATCCAGCCGGGCGTCGCTCTACAGCAGCTGTGGAGTTTGCTCCGCGTGGGCGAACAATCGCTGCGCATCGTGAGCGCATTGATGGTCCTCGCCGGCTTACTCGGACTGACCGCGGTCATGATCAGTACGCTGTCAGAGCGGCGCCGCGAGATGGCCGTGCTGAGGGCGGTTGGCGCTGCGCCGCGCCACGTATTCATGCTGCTAATCGCTGAGGCTGCGGTGCTGGCATTACTGGGCATGGCGCTGGCGGTGATGCTCTTTTATGCCTTACTAGCGCTGGCGGCGCCCGTTGCGCAAAGCAGCTACGGCCTCGTACTTAGCCTATCCTGGCTGAGCGTGGGCGAAGCGAAGTTGCTTGGCATCGTCGTGCTTGCTGCACTGATCGCTGCGATCATCCCGGCTACAGCTGCTTACCGCCATTCGCTCAGCGACGGCCTGAGCATGCGCCTGTGAGGCACTACACTAGCCCGAACGTTTCATAAACTTCACGCGCCCTCGCTTGTCCATTGATCGCCCAGCGATTTTTCCTCAGTCGGGTGTATGAACCACTACA
>QIMA01000067.1 GCA_003233535.1 Rhodanobacteraceae bacterium | reverse complement strand
TAGTGGTTCATACACCCGACTGAGAAAAAGTCGCTGGACGATCAAGGGCCTAGCGAGGGCGCGTGAAGTTTATGAAATATCCGGGCTAGAAGTCGTGCTCGACGAGATAGGTTGTTGCTGCGCTTTCCTCGACATAGCCAACCACGTCGAAGTGCTCGCTCAACCACAAAGGCAAGAATTGGCCGTGCTCCTGCGGGCGCGATCCGATGTAGCGGAAGCCAACGAGAGCGTTGACCGGGTGGTCGGCTGGCAAGTCACGGAGGGCAACAAAGCTTCCGCCAATATTTGCAGACGACAACACAAACTCCAGAGTGCCGGCGTACGCGGGTTCCGCTGGGTAAGGGTTATTGGGGCCGTAGGCGGCGTAGTGGCCGCGCCCAAAAGTCAGCCCTATGCTGACGTATTGGTCACCGAAGTGCTTCGACAATTCGGCCCCCATAGCCCCGGCTGTCTTCGTAACGTGGGTGTTGTCTCCCCACAGGAGGATTTGTCCGGCGTGCCTGCTGGCGATTTCTTTGACTTCTTCGGCCATATAGAAGTCGCGCGTGGCGCCGCCTAGGTCGTCTCGATCAACCAGTAGGCCGCGGCGAATCGAGCGGATCAGGCGTTGTTGTTCGAGCCCCGCGTCGTCTGCCTGCGCCAACTTGGTGAGTATTGTGAGCGCTGCATCGACGGGTGCACCGTCAGCCATCGCAGAAACCAGATCGGCGAGTTCTGTCACCTTGGCTGGCCATCGCTGCATGAGCCGATGCGCGGCCAGTTTTGGCTGCTGGACGTCGAATCCAGCGAACACAATCGGTTCGACTGCGGCTTGGTTGTAGTCTCTGAGCCAATCGATGACGGCCATCATCTGTGTAGTCTGCCAAGCCGGGTAGACCATGGCATTAAGCACCGTTTGGCGGTCGTGTGTTCGGCTAGCAACGTAGTCATCGACGACGTCTGCGGCGGCCGCCGGCATCTCGAGTGCGACCACCGCGAGCTCGCGCGCGGCCAGCGTTTCAATCAGTTGATGCTTCAACTCGAACAGGGCCGCAGCACCATGACTGGATTCACCCAGTGCAATCACGCGTTGCTCAAACGCTGTAGTCAAGGCCGCGCCGCCGCGCTGTAAGTCAGCTGTGGCTGATGCTTGGCGGATGATCTGAAGATCGTCGTGATTGTGTGTTCGAGTCAGTTGATGCCGCAAGGGCTGTTCATCTGGACCAAAAAACCGCGCGTTGTCGATCTCGGCCGAACCGGAAATAATCCAACCGGCGTAGCTAGGTGCACCCATGCAACGACCGCCAAAGTCCGCTGTCAAGTTCACTGCCGCCCAATCTATGCCGGCATCTTGTGGCTTTCCGATAGTCGGCGGTCGACCCGCTTCAAAAAAGACCGGTGTGACCTGAGCCAGTTCGGTCGTTCGAACATCCGCCACGAAGCGTAACTCGCTGATGCAGCCGCTGCCTAACGGCACGGTCGAGTAGATCACCACGGGTTCTTCAGCGGTGTTGCCAACGCTCAAAACGGATCGACCACTGCTAGCGGTTTGACTGGTGTTCGCTCGAATCAATGCGCCGCGAGGTGCTTCTTCCACATACCAACCCAATGGTCGCCCGGAAGGCGTCACCTGCTCAAAGCTCAAGTCGACAGCACTGGATAGATCCTGTGAAGGTTCTTTAGGGAGGTCGCATCCGGCCAGATGCGTCAGAATCGCTATCAAGACAATTTGCTTGCGCATCGCCGCTACAGACGCCTTTGTTTCGCATAGGATGGGATGATTATGCTTCACGTAAAGTTACTTCATATGAAGCTAAATGTCACAGGAAACTGATGCGTTGAATACAGACGTGATTGACGAGCTTGTCCGTGATTGGGCGAAAGAACGCCCTGAACTAGACGCTAGTTCGATGAACGTGGTGGGCCGCTTGCTGCGCCTCGGTCAACTGTTGTCGGTGAGCGCAACCGAAGCGCTCAAAGCCCATGGCTTGGCGTACACCGATTTCGATATCTTGGCGACGCTGCGACGCAAAGGTCGCCCGTACAGTTTGACTCCCTCCGCGCTAAGGGCCTCGGTCTTACTCACTTCTGGCGCAATGACCAATGCACTCGACCGCCTAGAGCGCATCGGTTTTGTTGTCAGAACCGCTAGCGCTGTTGATCGACGTAGTCGTCTCATAACGCTCACCAAGCAGGGCCGACAACTGATCGATACTGCGGTTATTGACAGGTTTCAGGAAGCGGACGGATGGGTGTCTGCACTGTCTGGCGCTCAGCGGCAGCAGTTGATCGACCTGCTCCGGCTGCTGGGAAAACAGGAGTAACCATCGGTGACGACTGAGGCAAGTAGCGGTCGATTCACCCCTGAGGCTTGCGCAGGATCCAACCGCCGGGTCAATAATATGAAGATATACGCGGATCCGATACTTCCCCAGCTGCGCGCCATACGTCAATTACTCTGACGGCCTTTTGCTAAGCTTCCCATCCGCGCGAGTCGGTCAACGCGCGCCCTTGGTTCGGATTGGGTGCACCCTACGCAGTGAACGACGCGATCTATCGATTTGCCGACTGTCGCTTCGATAGTCAGACCATGTCGTTGACTCGCGGCGGCGTGGAAGTGACTGTGCAGAATCAGACCGCAGACTTGCTGTATTTCTTGCTGCAGCACCCGAACGAGGTACTGCACAAGGATCTTTTGCTGGCAGAAGTTTGGGGCAACGCCCACTTAACCGATAGCGCGATCGCCCAAGCGGTGATGAAGGTGCGCAAGGCAGTCGGCGACGATGAGCGCACCCTGATACGCACGGTGCACGGCAAGGGTGTAGTGCTGAACTGTGCGGTAGAAATGCAGCACGAAGCCGGCACCTCTCCGGGCGCTCAGCGGACTCCTCATCGCGCTAGACGCTGGGGCCTCATTGGCCTTGCCTTGATGCTCTGCCTAGGCGCAATCGCGCTGACGCTACAGCGCATGGAGGATGTCCAACCCGCCCCGGCGGTTGCCGCTGTTCCAAGCTGGTGGATTGGTCCGATCGTCAATTCGTCGGGAGATGCGGATCTAGACTGGGTCGAAGCGGGACTACCCAAGACGCTGCGAGAACTGCTCAGCAGCTCCGGTCAGCAAGATGTGCTGAACGCAGACGGGTTGCCCGGGCAGGCGAGTCTGAGCGATGTACGCCGCTTCGTCGGCACCGACTACGCGATGAGTGCGGTCCTCAAGCAGCAGTCGTCGCGTTTTCGTTTGGCGATCACCGTCGACAGCGACGCGGCGCCGATTGAATTCGACTTGGAGGGGCCGGATCTGGCGGCACTGGTTCGCGAACTGGTCCAGCGCTGCATAGCAATCTCGACACAATCGAGCGTGCCCAATTGGCCACAAACGGGGGTTTTCGGAAATGTCTTGGTCGCCGAGCTCTACGCCCGCGCCAATCATGCGCTGGCGGCCAACAACAACGACGAGGCGATCAAGCTACTTGAGGCGGCGCTGACCCGAGAACCGGACAATCTGGAACTGCAGGTCAAACTGCTCGAGGCGCAGATCTCGCAGATTGGTCATGCCAAGGCGGTCACAGCGCTGGA
>QIMA01000421.1 GCA_003233535.1 Rhodanobacteraceae bacterium | reverse complement strand
TACTGAAATTGCGTCGAACCCACAGTTGCGGTAGCATTCCCGGCCCTGGGTTGCCGACCGCGCCGCTCTAAGCCCACCTCAGTGACTGTTTAAGGCGCCTCATGGCCCGCATTATTGCCATTACTAACCAGAAAGGCGGCGTGGGGAAAACCACGACCTCCGTCAATCTCGCTGCGGCCTTTGCCGAGTCCAAGCGACGCGTCCTGCTGATTGATTTAGATCCGCAGGGGCACGCGACCATGGGTTCTGGTGTAGACAAGCGCACCGTGCGCCCCAACGGCTGCGAAGTTTTGCTGCTGGAAGCGCCGATTGACGAGGTGATCCAGAAACTCGAGCACGGCTACGACTTGCTGCCGGGCAACTCCGATCTGACCGCTGCGGAATTGCGCTTGATGCCCGAGCCGGGGCGCGAGATGCGATTGAAGCAGCTACTGGCGCCGATTCGCGACCGTTATCACTACATATTGATCGATTGCCCGCCAAGCCTGGGCGTGCTTACTCTGAATGGGCTGGCTGCCGCCGATAGCGTACTTATTCCGATCCAGTGCGAGTTTTTTGCGCTCGACGGACTGTCTCAGCTGGTCGATACGATCAAGGCCGTCCGCGCAACGGTCAACCCGGAGCTGCGCATGGAAGGCCTGCTGCGAACCATGTTCGACGTGCGCAACAACCTCGGCAACGAGGTCTCCAGTCAGATTATTCAGCACTTCGGCGATCGGGTGTTCCGCACCCTGATCCCACGCAATGTGCGTCTAGCCGAGGCGCCTAGCCACGGCCAGCCAATTACCACCTATGACCGCAGTTCGCGCGGTGCGGTGGCCTATCTGGGCTTAGCTGGCGAGATTATTCGCCGCGAGCGCCAGGGCAACGCGACCGCCGAGCCGTAAATCGAACAAGGAGTAACAGCGTCCCATGGCTAGCAAACGCAGAGGACTAGGCCGCGGCCTGGAGGCCCTGCTGGGCGACTCCAGCAACGCCAACGACACCCAACACACGGTCGTGGATCTGGATATCGAGAAGATCCAGCCGGGCCGCTATCAACCACGCACCCAGATGGATCAGGAGAAGCTGGCCGAACTGGCCGCCTCTATCAAGGCGCAAGGCCTAGTTCAGCCCGTCATAGTCCGTCCGCTGGACGGCGGCGGCTATGAGTTGATTGCCGGTGAACGGCGCTGGCGAGCGGCACAGTTAGCCTCACTCCGAGTTATTCCGGCGATCGTGCGCGAAGTGCCCGACCAGGCGGTCGTGGCGATGGCGCTGATTGAGAACATCCAGCGCGAGGATCTGTCTGCCCTGGAAGAAGCGATGGCGCTGAAGCGCTTGATCGAGGAGTTCGACCTGACCCACCAGGCCGCCGCCGATGCGGTTGGCCGCTCACGAGCTGCGGTCAGCAATTTGCTGCGTCTGCTCGAGCTAGAGCCGGCGGTACGTAACTTGGTCGAGCATAAGCGATTGGAAATGGGCCATGCCCGCGCCCTGCTTGCCATGCACGGCTCCGCGCAAGTGATGTTGGCCGAAGAGGCAGCGGTAAAAGAGTGGTCGGTGCGCGAAACCGAGGCCGCAGTCCGTCGCGCACTCGCGGCCCCCAAGGAAGCCGCGCCAGCCACTGCTGCCGATCCCGACGTCAACCAGCTAGAGCGCGATCTCTCCGAGCGCCTGGCAGCGCCCGTTTCGATTAAGCACAAGCGCGGCGGCAAAGGCCAGCTGGTGATCGGCTATGGCTCGCTGGATGAGCTGGACGGGATATTGGCGAAGATTAAGTAAGAGCGGGAGCTTTCGGACCGGCAAGTGGCTGACTAGACTGGGTCACCTCATCAGCAAGCGACTCCCACCCCATGTGGCGAATATTCATCCTGCTATTGGTCTTCAGTCCCGCCGCACTGGCGGCCGACTGCGTGGTCTTGCTGCACGGCTTAGCGCGCACGGCGAGCTCGATGCGGGTCTTGGAAACGACCCTGCAAGAGCACGGTTACCGGGTCAGTAATCTTGGCTATCCGTCGCGGGAGCATCCGATTGCAACGCTGGCGGAGACTGCGGTCGGCGCAGGACTGCGCGACTGCCGGCGCCACGAACCTGAGCAAATCCACTTCGTCACCCATTCGCTGGGCGGCATTTTGGTGCGGGTCTACATGCAAGCCCATCCACACACGCAGCTCGGCCGCGTGGTCATGCTGGGCCCGCCGAATCAGGGCAGCGAAGTGGTCGACAGCTTGCGCGACACGCCGGGCTTCGCGCTGCTCAACGGTCCGGCAGGTATGCAGCTCGGTACCGATGCGGACAGCGTTCCGCGGACGTTGGGTCCGGTCGAGTTTGAGCTCGGCGTGATTGCCGGCACGCAGAGCATGAACTTGATTCTATCGACGTATCTGCCTAACCCGGACGACGGCAAAGTGTCGGTCGCATCGACTCGGGTAGCAGGCATGCGCGACCACATCGCGCTACCCACCATGCATCCGTTCATGATGAGCAACGCCGTTGCGATGGAACAGGTGCTGCATTTCCTTGAGCACGGCAACTTCGCTCCCTAGCGCAGGTTGCACTTTCCTGGTCTGCGGACCTATACCGTGGCCCTTAGCCCGGATATTTCATAAACTTCACGCGCCCTCGCTAGGCCCTTGATCGCCCAGCGATTTTCCCTCAGTCGGGTGTATGAACCACTACACCGCTTCTTCGGAAAAACCACTGGGCAATCAATGTCCTGCGCGAGCATCGCGCGAGTTCATGAAATATCCGGGTTAGCTCGCTTGCCCGGCCATCAACAAACAGGCATTGGTCCCGCCAAAGCCAAAACTGTTCGACAAAGCCGTGCGCACGGTCGCATCACGGCTCTCTCTCAGCAGCGGCAGTGACGCCACTTGCGGGTCCGGATCGTTGACGTTGATCGAGCCAGCCACGTAGTTCTCCTGCAGCATTAGCAGGCAATGAATGGCTTCGTGCACGCCCGCGGCACCCAGCGAGTGGCCGCCCAGCGATTTGGTCGACGAGAACGCCGGTACCTGCTCGCCAAACACTTCGCGCAAGGCCTTCAACTCGGCCACATCGCCGACGCTGGTGGAGGTGCCGTGGGTGTTGATGTAGTCCGGCGGCGCAGCTTGGCCGTGCAGCGCCTGACGCATGCAGTCGATCGCGCCTTCGCCGGACGGCGCGACCATGTCGGCGCCGTCGGAGCTGGCGCCGTAGCCGATAACTTCGCCCAAAATATTTGCGCCACGGGCCTGCGCGCTTTCTAAGCTTTCCAAGATCAGCGTGCCGCCACCGCCGCCAATCACGAAACCGTCGCGCTTGGCGTCGTAGGGCTTGGAGGCCGTCGTCGGCGTGTCGTTACAGTTCCTAGACAACGCGCCCATGCCGTCAAACAGCATGGCCATGCCCCAATGCACCTCTTCGCCGCCGCCCACCAGCATGATGTCCTGCATGCCCCAGGCAATCTGCTGATAGCCCAAACCGATGCAGTGCGCGCTGGTAGCGCATGCCGACGACACCGAGTAGTTCAGACCGCGAATGCCGAAGGCTGTGGCCAAGCAGGACGATACGGTGGAACTCATACAGCGCGTCACCAAGTACGGA
>QIMA01000062.1 GCA_003233535.1 Rhodanobacteraceae bacterium | reverse complement strand
CTGGGCATTGGCTGATGAGTGTCCGGTTTTCTGGGGATTGCTAGCCAAACGAGTGCAAGCCCCGGAGGCAAGCCGCTGGACTGCTCTTCTCAGCTCTCAGCCGCATCGCCCTGAATCAGATCCAACAGATCCTCCACCGCCAATGTCGCCAGAGATTGGCCCTGCGAGTCAAATATCGCATCGGCCAGTTCTCGTTTGCGCTCCTGCAGAGCCAAGATGCGCTCTTCGATGGTGTTGCCGGCGATCAAACGATAGACGAACACGGGTTTGTCCTGGCCGATGCGGTGGGCGCGATCGGTAGCCTGGGCTTCGACCGCCGGGTTCCACCACGGGTCGTAGTGGATCACGGTGTCAGCGGCGGTGAGGTTGAGGCCAAAGCCGCCGGCGCGCAGGCTGATCAGGAAGATCGGTACCTCGCGGGCCTGGAATCGGCGCACCGGAGATTCCCGGTCTTCGGTGTCGCCGGTGAGCATCAAGAACGGCAGCTTCTGCTTTCTTAGCGCATCGGCAATCAAGCCCAGCATCGTGGAGAACTGGCTAAAGACCAAAATGCGTCGGCCCTCGGCGCACAGCTCGCCGAGCATGTTGAGTAAGTATTCGAGCTTCGCCGATGGCCGGTTGTGACCGCTCTCGTCGCCTAACAGGCGCGGGTCGCAGCAAATTTGTCGCAGTCGCAGCAATCCCTCAAGTACACGCATGCGCTGACGCTGCCAGCCGCCCTCGTTGGCCATCGTGGTCAGATCTTTAGCCAAGCGCGCGGCGCGGCTGCTATACAACTCTTGCTGCTTGCCCTCGAGCGCGATGGCTCGGGTGACGATGGTCTTGGGCGGCAGGTCGTCGATCACCTGATCCTTGGTCCGACGCAGCAAAAACGGCGCGATGCGCTGGCGCAGCAGTTCGCGTGAGGCCTCATCGGCTTTCTTTTCGATCGCCAGACGCAGGCCTTTATCGAACTTCCTGCGTGGTCCCAACAGACCCGGTAGCACCAAGTCGAATTGCGCCCACAATTCGCCCAAGTGGTTCTCTAACGGCGTGCCAGTCAGTGCCAGTCTGCGTGCAGCGGGCAGCGCCCGCGCAGCTCTGGCCGCCTGGGTGGTGGGATTCTTGACCAGCTGCGATTCATCGAAAACGGCCAGCGCCAGCGGCAGCTGTTGCCACAAGGCGACGTCGCGGTTGAGCAGAGGGTAGGTGGTGAGCAGTATGTCGGCGTCGCGTGCTTCGGTTGCAAACAGCCGCTTACGTTGTGGACCTTCGATCGCGACCACGCGCAGACTCGGGACGAATCGCTGCGCTTCCTGGCGCCAGTTTGGCAGCACACTCTTCGGCGCCACGACCAGAACCGGCCCCTGCATGCGTTTGGCAGCGCGCTCGGCCAGCACATGTGCGAGCAGCTGCACGGTCTTGCCCAGGCCCATGTCGTCAGCGAGCACACCGCCCAAGCCGTGCATTCCCAAGAAACCCAGCCAGCTCAGTCCTTGACGCTGATACGGCCGCAGGGTGGTCTTCAGGCCCCTGGGTACCGGCACGTCTGGGACCGGTAGCGCATCGGCGAGCACCGCTGATAGCTGTTCCAGATTAGCGCTCTCAACCCAGTTGAGATCCTCGCTTTCGCCATGCCGAGCGAGTTCGCGAAGCAGCGGCAAACGCGACAGCGGCAGTGTCAGGTCGCCACCGGAGCCTGCGCCAGACTCGTCCGGAGCTATCGATTCGGTGGTTTGTTCAATCAGCGCTAGCAGCGGTCGCAGGCGCCCGGCGCTAATCGGCACGCGTCGACCGTCGGTTAGATTCAGCGCCACCGTATCGGCGTCGCGCTGTGGCAATGGCTGCGCTTGCGCAGCGCGTAGCGCAGGCCACAAGTCCACCGACTCGCCACCCAGTTGCGCATCCAAGGTGATGCTGAAGCCACCCTGTTTAGCGCGTATTTCGGTGCGCAGGCGGAAGTCTTGATCCATCAGCTTGAGCGGGAATCCCACGTCGTAGCGGATCTTCCAGCCCTGCTCGCGCAGCTGCGTCACCGTTACCAGGCAAAACCGTTCCAGGCTCTCGTCGTCCAGATCCGAGTTGATTACGAACTCGTCGTTGTCGAGTTCTGCTATGCCAAGCATGCGCGGGTTTTGCCTGCGTATACCCGTTTCTAGGAGTTGCTCCAGGCACCGCGTCTCTGCGCTACGATGGCGGCGCCAACGCATCACCTGCAGGCCGTCTGCAGAATCTGCATCGCTTGGGTGAACCACCGCGCCGTGCTGGTCGGCGAGCGTACGAATCTCGTTGCGAGCCTCTTGCGGCGCCACTTCAGTGCCGCCGTAGGCGAACCTCACTCGAACCACACCCACTCGCTGTACTCGGCGTCGCGACAGCTGCGAATCGCGCGCACCGACCAACCGCACAAACAGCACCGGCGTCGGGTTTGGCTTCTCATGTAGCTGCACCGGCGGCAGTGGAGGCGGAGGAAAATCTGCTCCCAGCACCGGGCGTAAGCCTTGCCAAGCGCGCTTCCATTGCTCTACCGGCAGTGCTTCCAACTGCTGCAGTGACATCGCCGTGGCAGGCGGCAGGCCGGAGTTCACTCGGGCCAAGCCGCCTTGATCCGTTAGCCACGCCCACGGTCCATCGACCCAGCACAGCTGTGCCTGTTGGCCGAGCCGCAGGACCGGCTGCATCTCTGCCTCTGCTACAAAGCGCCAATGCCAGCTGCCTTTGATCTCCGCCAGCTCTTGCAAGGCTTGGTCTTCAGCGTCGAGCAGCAGCCCTCGAGACAGGGCATGGCTGAGCAGGCAAGCGCCGTCCGCGCCTTCGAGTTTGAATCCATGGTCGTCGCCACTGCGCAGCTGTGACAGGCTCTGCAGCATCGCGATGAGACTGGATTGCGGCTGCTCCTCAGCACGCAGATAGGCAGGGTTGATCTCCAGTAGTCGCTGGGTGCCGTTGGCCTTGTCGATATGCAGCAAGGGCTGTACCCAAGGCTGCCCGTCGTCGATATGCAGGCGCAGACTTAGACGCTCAACCTCAGGGATAGGTGCAGGAGCTGCGCGCTGCTTAGATTGCTCATCGTGCAGCACGAAAAGCACCGCTGCGGCGTGCTTGCAGTCGCTGCGTCGCGGGCAACTGCAGTGGCTCTCCAGCTTAGGCTCGGCGGCATCTGGATGCGCGCGCAGAGTGATCCGGTAAGGGTCGCGCATCGAGCCCTGTACTGCGGCGTCGAGGCGCCAAGTGCTGGCATCAGTGTGATTGCGCTCAATCCGCACCTGGCCAGCCTCCGCATAGCGTCGTCCGCGGCGCAGGTCAGCGGCCTCGAACTGGTCCAGCAGGCGTTCGTAATCAGGAGCCCACATTGGCTGCGTGTCGAAATCCAATCGGTCAGTGTAGCGCGTCGGCGCGCCGTGGCGGGGTTGGACCCTCAAGGAACTGCTCGTTGCCAGCAAGCGCCAGGGCAGCCGGCCACTGCGTGTGCGTCTTGGTACATGAGTCAGTTCGGCAGCATACAGAGTGAGTTCCAGTAGCTAAGGGCGAGTTCCAGTGGCCAGTACCAGTAGCCAGTGAGGGCCAAAGCAAGGGCAGTTTCCTTCGG
>QIMA01000223.1 GCA_003233535.1 Rhodanobacteraceae bacterium | reverse complement strand
TGAACCACTACACCGCTCCTTCGAAAAAACCACTGGGCAATCAATGTCCTGCGCGATCATCGCGCGAGTTCATGAAATATCCGGGCTAGTTGGTCGCTAACTTATTGAAGTTAAAGATGATAGGTTTTGGGGGACGAAGATGGGCTAGCGTTCCGGGGCTATGATTCGGACACCGGGAAGCTGATTGTGACCAATCCAGCGGCGTGTTCAACATTCAGTCCGATGGAAAAGCGCTCGCAAAGGCGCTCGACGATGGATAGGCCGAGCCCGAAGCCAGTGCTGTTCGCTCGTCGTTGGTAAGTTTGGAAATCCGCCTTGCTCAGTCCCGTTCGGGATGGGTTACTGATGCAAAGCCTACCGTTGGCGATGCGGATGCGCACACGACGCCTTTGCTTCCCGTCAGCTTGCGCGTGACTCATCGCGTTGCCGATTAAGTTGGACAACAGGACCTCCAGTACACCTTGGTTGATGACAACCTTGGTACCCGGTTCCACCTCTACCAACAGATCAAGGTTTGGATCGTCGTGCCAGGTGGATTGTTCGATGATGACTTGTTCAAGCGTTGGCAGGAGGGCGACGGTGGCGGTTTCGGGTGCGGAATCCGGTTCTCGGGCAAGCCCTAACAAAGTCCCTATGACCTGTTGCAGCCGCGCGGTTGAAAGGCGGATCGCAGTAAGCTGACCTTGCGCTGTTGTTCCCAGGGTGTTGTCTTGGGCGAGTCGCTCACTGGCGCTGCGGATCACGCTGAGTGGTGTTCGCAGCTCGTGGCTGACATCGCGGGTGAACTCTTGTTCGCGCTCGACGAAGGCGCGGACCCGCTGGACCATAGCGTCCAGGCTTTGTGACAGCACCCCGACCTCGTCATCGCGTGCGCTGCCAGCATGTTGCAGGGCGTGGCTTTCGGGCAGTTGACCTGGCTCAATCGCGGTCACCGCTTCAACCAATCGAGACAGCGGCTCGGTGGTGCGCCGAGCGATAAGCCAACCGATTAGCAGGGCGGCCAACATTGCGATACCTGCACTCCAACCGACGATTTTGGCGACACCGGCGCGCATCCGCCGAAACACCAATCGATCGCTAACTTCAGCTAGCAGCCACACTGTTTTCGGTTTGGATTGGATGCGATACAGGTGATAGTGGCGCCCCTGCGCGCCGGCGAACTCGCGGCGCCTGGGGTTATCTTCCAGTCCGCGCACGACGGCTGGCGGAAAATCAGCATCGCCGATCAATAGCTGGGTGTTTGGATCGAGTGGCTGCAGCCACTGCTGTTGAGAGGACTGCGCTGCCAGCTGACGTTCCGCTTCCATCTCCAGTCCCTGCTCCAAATAGGCGTCCTCAACGGTGTAGGCGAAGGCCAGCGCGTAGAGCGTGAAAAGGGTCATCAGGCACAGCGCAAACAGCGCGAATGCAATCATTAAGCGCCGCTTGAGCGTGTGTTTGGGTCGCAAACGAATCGGCTGGTCCGGTTGCTTAAACATTGAGTTTGAATCCCACGCCGTGCACGGTTTTTAGTAGTGGCGTTTCGAATGGCTTGTCCATTACTAGTCGAAGCAGGTACAGATGCGAGCGCAGTGGATCGGAGGGCGGCGTTTCATCTGGCCACAATTCTCTAATCAAAGCTGAGCGGGTGACCACGCGCGGCCAAGCTTCAACCAGACTGAGCAAGATCCGATAGGGCATGCCCTGCAGCGATAGCGGTTGACCTTCGCGGTAAACGCTCGCGGTGCGGCGATCAATACGCAGTGGCCCTACGCACAGCTCATGCGTTGTGCCCACGCGATGGCGCTGTGATAAGGCCACACAGCGAGCCACCAGTTCGTCGTTGGCAAACGGTTTGACCAAATAGTCGTCGGCGCCGACCGCGAAGCCGTTGAGCTTGTCCTCGAGCGTGTCGCGAGCGGTGAGCATCAACACCGGCACGTGGCGGTCGGACTCGGCGCGCAGGCGCTGGCAGAGCTTTAAGCCATCCATGCCGGGCAGGCCGACGTCGAGCACCACGACGTCCGGCGGGTCGGCGAGCGCCAGCTTTAGCCCGGCGCGGCCGTCGGCGGCAAAGTCCGTGTCAAAACCGCGCGCATGAAATAGATCGGCCAGCGCTCGCCGCAGCGGCAGGTGATCTTCGATGAGCAGTATGCGCAGTGCTGTATCGGTCATAGCGTTCAACTTGGCGTTTGGCTCGCGCAACAAGCTCTCATTGGGTTGTGAAAGTAAGTTCAAACCGTGCCCTAGCCCAGCCCGGATATTTCATGCACTAAGCGCTGGCCTCAGGTGCAGACTCTCGCTACAGCATTTGATATTTGCTTGAAACAGCGCACTGCATGCTAACCCGACTGTTCAAAGCGAGGGAGCGACATGCTCAAGTGGATTAAGCGAATTGCGTTGATCGGCACTGCGCTGACGATATTGGTTGTGGGCGCCGCGGCCGCCCTTTGGTATTCACTGGATCTTGCGATTGAGCCGCGCGCCGATCCCGCCAGTACCAGTGCGGACCTCGGTTTCGCTTCGGTGCAGCAGGGCAGCCGAGGCCGTATCTTGGCCGTGGTCAGCAGCGCCGATCAGCTTGCCGACGGCAGCAAGGGTGGCTATGAATTGACCGAACTGGCACGCGCTTACTGGGTGTTTGTGCACAACGGCTACGCGGTCGATATTGCCTCACCTCAGGGCGGTGAACCGCCGATGATCCTGGACGATGGTCTGGTCGAGGCCGACTACGCGTTTGTCAACGATGCGCAGGCGCAGCAGCGGCTGAAGAACTCGTTGGCGCTGAGCGACGTCGATCCTAGCCTGTATGAGGCGGTGTATTTCGTTGGCGGTAAGGGCTCGATGATCGATTTCCCGGGTAACCCGGAGATCGCCCGAATCGTCCGCGATGTTGCGCCGCGCGGGGTTGTTGGGGCTGTTTGTCACGGTCCCGCAGCGCTGCTGGGAATCGATATTGGTAACGGCCAGCAGTTGCTGTCCGGGCGCAAACTGACCTCCTTTAGCAACGCCGAGGAGCACTTTCTCAGCGCGGCGCCCGTGCAGCGTCTAGGGTTCTTGCTGGAGGACGCGCTGACCGATCAGGCCAGCTTTTCCGAAGGTCCGATGTATCTGGACCATGTAGTCGTCGACGACCGCCTCGTCACTGGACAGAATCCATGGTCAGCGTGGTCTACGGCGGAGTCGGTGATTACGGCTCTGGGCCACACCCCGGCTGATCGACCTCGCACCGCTGAGGAATACAGCGTGGATTTGCTGGTGATTTATCGCGCCGACAGTTTGGCGGCGGCTTTTCAGGCCAAGCAAGCCATGCCGCGCACCGACAAGCGCTTGCTGGCGATGCACGCGGTTATCGCAGCCATGCAGTGGAATCTCTGGGACGCGTGGTCCTTGCACCGGCTGGCGCGAGCCTAGCCCGGATGTTTCGTGAACTCGCGCGATGCTCGCGCAGACCATGCGCTGCAGGGCGTCGCCGTGCTGGCGGCGGCATCACTCGCTCTGGCTAGCCCGGATGTTTCATAAACTTCACGCGCCCTCGCTAGGCCCTTGATCGCCCAGCGATTTTTCCTCAGTCGGGTGTATGAACCACTACA
>QIMA01000052.1 GCA_003233535.1 Rhodanobacteraceae bacterium | reverse complement strand
ATGGCCTGGCGTAAAAAATAGACCAATGCCATCACCACACCACTGATCAGCAGTAAATCCCATGCGCCGAACTGATGGACCAACTCGAACACGTCTTCGACCGCGTTTTGCTCTAACCAAAAAAGGTCGAATATGTGTTTGTCGATCAGCGCAACAGCGCCAATGATCAGCGCCAGATAGAGTCCCCACTTGAGTAGTTTCAGCATTGAGACCAAGGACATCGCAAAGCGCTGCGACATTTGCACTGCTGCGCTGGAATAGACAATGCGGCGGCGTAATTCGGGACCGAGCAAGCTCTCGTACTCCTGCACGCCGCGATTGATGCTGGCAGCCATTTTTATAAATCTGGGCACGACCGATCTTACTTGGCCAGCGCGTCTGGTCGCGTGCCGGAAGTAGGTCTGAAACAGGGCCATGTAGTTTGCATCTGGATACAGATGGCAAATGGACGCGTCAAGCGTGCCCCAGGTGCGGCTGATGCGCATAAAATCCCAGCTCAGCAACACGCCATACTTCGCCATCACTCGACCGGAGTCGCCACCGGCTGCGGCCATTGAACGTTCGTGGTAGCCGAGTCCAGTCAAATGCGTGCGCGCGTCCCATTCTTTGTAGCTACGAATCAGCTCTTTGCGCAGAGGTTTGATTTGATCGAGTGCTGGAGGCGCGATCGTCAGCTGCATGGTTACGTCCACGGCTTTGGAAAAGTCCCGATCTGCGAGCGCGGCAAGACTACGACGGTAATTGGCGAGAAAAGTCTTCTCGGTGCGACCGATAGTGCCGAAATCGATCAGTGCAACACGGCCTTCGCGCAATAGCAGGATGTTGCCGGGGTGGATGTCTGCGTGAAACAAATTGTCTTCCAGCAGCTGCCGCATGCAGGACAAGAACAGCCGCTTGGCAACTTTGCGCGGATTGACGTCGTTGGTCTTACACCAGCTCGCTTGGCGTTCTGGATCATGCCGGCCGACCTCAATGAAATCGGTCATCAGGACGCCGTCGATGTACTCCGAGACCAGGGTGTAGCGGCCACAGTACTTACGATAAACGCGGGGCACGAAAATCGAATGCTCACGCAGAGTTTTGCGCATGCGGCGCATGTTCGAGGCCTCGAAGCGGAAGTCCAATTCCTCCTTGACCATCTCTTTAAGCTCATAAAGCGCTTCACCGAATTGCAGGTCGCGAAGAATTCCTAAAAAATTCATCAAACCCACCAGTCGTTGGATGGCGGCTAGGTCGCGCTTGAATGCTCCCTCGGCATCAGGGCGCAAGACCTTGACACAGACCCGCTCACCTCGACCGGTTAAACGCGCGAAATGCACTTGGCTGATTGATGCCGCGGCAAACGGTTCCGTGTCGAATTGCTCAAAAACCTCCTCAATCTCGACACCAAGATCTCGACGGACGCTCTCTCGAACCAGTTCGAAGGAAAACCCCAGCGCGCGGCTCTGCAGGCGCGATAGTTCGCGGCAGATTGGATCGGAGAAGATGTCATTGCGCATAGCAATGAGCTGCCCCACTTTGATCCAAAGTCCGCCTAGCTCTTCGAAGACGTTGCGCAGCCGAACGGCGGCATCGTCGGCATCGTATCGACGTATCAGCCGCAAACGCAGATTGTTGGAAACATGCGCGATGAACTTAACAATCATGCGCATTAGTGGAAATCGCGGTGCCGAATAGGTGGTCGTTTGATCGACCGGCGGACGAGGTTTGTCGGACACAAGCGCTGTCGGGATCAGATCATCGGCAACCGTTTTCTTTGCGCGCAGGGTCTCGCCCCGGTTTGGGTCGTACACCGTGAACTGGTCGTAATCACTGAGTCTGCCGTCTTCCATTCAACCTCCGCTGTGCATCTGTGTACTTCTGAGCCGCGCCCATAGCCGTGGCGCTAATTTATTGGGTTTCTGTGCGTGAGCCGACTGCATCGGGCATTGGTCCGTGTCGCGAGTTCATGAAATATCCGGGCTAGGTGCTTTTGAACACTCAGCAGTGACGTTTCGTTGAGATTGATCAAATTCACGATGGCGTGTTTCCGTATCGACGCTCCATAGTCGAGAGCATACTGTCTAGCTCCTCGTCATTGAGGATCAACAGTTCCTCACCCTCTGTGGCTGTGGGTTCTGACTGCGGCTCAGTTGACCGCGCAGGATGCTCGAAGAACAGCGTTAGATCGAGATAGGCAGCCAGATCGGCAACGCTCGGATGATTAAACAGCAAGGTCGCTGGCAGCGTGCGAGCGCTCAGCTTGCCCAGTCGGTTGCGCAGTTCGATTGCCATCAGAGAATCAAGGCCGGATTCCTGCAGCGGGCGTGTATGGTCGAGTGCGGCATCGGTCAAACTCATCAATCGTCTGGCCTCTTCCTCAACCCGCTTGGCGAGCACCTCGACTCGATGCGAAGCGCTCAAAGACGCGAGCTCTAGTAGTTCTCCAGCATTGCCGTTGGCTTTGGCTACAGGACTAGTCGGGATTTGTCGCTTGGGCAGTAGCGAGGCAAATATCGGATTGGAAGATTCTTGCCGCAAGCGCTCGCGATCCAACGGTAGCGCTACCAAACGGGGCAAACCCAGGTCTAGCGCCAAGTCCAACGCTGCCAGGCCTTGCGCGGGAGTCAGGCTGCGGATGCCGGAGTCCTGGAGCCGCTGAACAGCACCTTCGCGCTGTGCTGCACCTAATCCGCTCCATGCTCCCCAGTCGATCACCAGTGCATGCTTGCCGCGCGCATGGCGGGCTTCGGCGAGCGCATCGAGCGCCGCTGATGCAGCGGCATGATTGCCCTGACCAGCAGAACCCAACACTCCACCGGCCGAAGAAAATAGGACGAATGTATCGAGGTTCGGCAGGCAACGGTCGAGATGTGCAGCGGCGCGCGATTTGGGTCCGGCAACCCAATCAATCCGCGTCTCGGAAAGATTGGCTAAGCTGGCGTCGTCGAGACGACCTGCAGCGTGGAATAGCCCGGCCAAAGGTGGCCCGTGATTGGCGATGGTTTGCAGCATCTCATCAATTGCCGATGTGCTGGCCAAATCTGCAATATGCACGTCTATCTGTGTTCCTTGGGCGCGTAATGCGTCAATCGTGAGCTTGGTTTGCGTGCTTGGAGGGCTGTGCGCGGTGAGATGCAGGAATCGCGCACCGCGAGTGATGGCCCACTGCGCCAGGAGCATGCCGATTCCTCCCATGGCGCCCGTAATGAGGTATGCGCGATCAGAATCAAAGGCGAATTTGAGCGGTAGATCGAGCACGATTTTGCCGCGATGCGCTGCGCGCTTCATTAGCCCGATGGCTTCATCCAGCTCGGTCATCGCAAAGCGGCACAAGGGTGGGGGCGGGATTTGCAGCTCTGCGATCTGTTTCAATGTCGATTTCAGCAGAGCGCCTCCAGCGGCATCGCCGATTCGATCCAATGACACGATGTGGTAGCGCAGCAACGGGTGACTATTGGCAACGGATTCGGAATCGCGGATGCCGTGCCGACCGAGTTCAACAAAGCAGCCGCCGGGGCTGAGTAGATCCAGTCCCGCGTCGATCGCCGCCCCGCCCAGGCAGTTGACAACGAGGTCTAGGCCATCGGGAGC
>QIMA01000046.1 GCA_003233535.1 Rhodanobacteraceae bacterium | reverse complement strand
CCCAAACCCATGATTCCCGCCGCCCGCTGCACCGCGTAGTGCGCACCCTCGGCGCAGATCAGACACAGCCGCGGGTCGTTGCCGCGCTCCCAGACGTCCGGTTGCACCTGAGTCCGAGCCGCAACCAGTGCCGTGAGCGTGCCCACCGAACCGCCGTGTACCAGCACGCCTGCGGCGCACGGCTGATCGCTTTCGCGCTGTTCCGGCCAGGGCGGTTGCGGCCAACCGACCAAGGCCAGTAAGTGGTTGACCAGCCAGTACTCGATGGTGGCGGCCGCCGGGCCCATCTCGAAGATCGCCATCGGATTGCTGACGCTGCCGTCTATCAGCGCGGCGGCGGCACTGCCGGGATTGGGCGGCGCGGTTTGATGGGCGAAAAAAGACTCGCTGTGCAGGCGTGTGGCGTAGCTCAGATAGCCGTTCAAAAAAGTCGTCAGCCCGGCCTCGCCGAGGCCCAACTGGGCGCCGTGATCAAGCGCCAATCGTTGCGCAATCTCGCGCATTGGCGCTAGCCGCACCGTTGGCCCGCGCCCGCTGGGTGGTGCAGCGATGAACTGATCCAGCTGTTCAGTCAGTTTTTGGCTTAGTTGCTGCAGATCCATGGCCGGGTCGTGTCGGGTGGGCATGCATCATAGTGCGCGCTAGATCTCAACGCTGCGGAAAAGAAGCGACAACACTTAACTGCCGCTCAGACATAGACACCCTGAGTTCTATACACTGACTGTGAAGTAGAGTGGAGTAGTAAGGCATGTTGCGCTGGCTTTGTGCGTTAGGGTTGTTGATCGGAGTGCCGGTACAGGCGCTGGAGATGGCGGGCACGGCCATCCCCGATCGCGTTCCTGTAGACGGAGCTGCGCGGCAGCTAACCTTGGCCGGCGACACCATGACCCATCGCCAGTACATGCCTTTCTACGGGGTTGCACTGCACCTTCCGCAGCAGCGCCCGCAGCGAGCTGTATTGGTACAGGGTTTGGCCGCGTGCCGAATTACCTTGGTCTGGTTTGCGCACGACCTGAGTGCCGATGACGCCGCTGAGTATTTCCGCGGTCGTTTTAACGCTGCTGGCACCGATCCGGAAGTTCTCGCCCGCATTCAACCGCGCATGGAGCAGTTGCTGACGAATATGCCAGCGATTGACCGCGGCATGGCGATGACTTTCGACTACAACCCAGATCGCGGCATGATCTTCTCGGTGGACGGGGTGCCCAAGGTTTCCCTGGCCGGCGTCGAATTCAACCGCCGCCTGCTCGGCCTGTGGCTCGGCGAAGATGCCGATCCCGAGCTGCGGATGGCGCTGTTGGCGGAGACTCGCTGAACCCGGCTGGTCGAGTTCCAGCCAAAAGCCGCAGAACGGAAAGCCGGTCGCCCGACATTCGGTTTCTACGCCAAGCGTGCCGTGGACACTCCACTTGATCTCCGGCCGTCAACGGTGACTTCCGTGGCTAGGCGCTATTCCCGTGGCGCATTGGCGTCGAGTAGATCCCGTGCGCCGTTCTCGCGCAGATCTTGATCAATCTGTAGCTCTAAATCCGGATGTGACTTGGTATCGACCTCGATTTCGTTAACCGAGATCACGGCCGCCGTGGCTCCCGTTTTCGAGGCCGGAGGCAGCGCGCTGCGATCACTGATATGGACCCGGTAGATAGGCTCGGGCAGGTCTATTCCCGCCTCTTCCAGCGCAAGCTTCAGCAGCCGGATGCCTTCACTTCGAACCATCGAATAGTCGTGACTACGCTGGTCTACCCACGCCAAGTAACGCACCTGCACGTTGGAGTCGCCCAGCGATGAGATAAAAGCGCGCGGGGGCGGCTGCTGCAACACGCCGTCGAGCTTGCTTAGCGTCTCGACGCCGATCGCCTGCGCGCACAGCAGGTCCTCATTCACCCCGATGCCGACATCGAAACTAAAGCGGCGGCTGGGATTGCGCGTGTAGTTGAGCGTGACGCTGCGAAACACCAGCGCGTTAGGCAGCCGCAGATGATTGCCGTCAGGCGTCATTAGAATCGTCGCACGGCTGGTCAGGGCGATGACGGTACCCTCGTTACCGTCGATCACCACGTAGTCGCGTGCAGCGAAAGGCTGGCGCAGGCTCATCAAGACGCCGGCTAGATAGTTCTCTACGGTGTCTTTGAAAGCGAAGCCCAGCGCTACACCGAGGACGCCCGCTGTGCCCAGGACTGCACCGACCAGCGCGGTCGCGTCGAGGATTTCCAAGGCGATCAGCACGCCCACTAAGGCGACTGCCCAGCGCACGCTGGTGCGGCTGAGTTCGCGCAGTAGCGGGTTGCGATCGGCAAGCTTGGCGACCAGCGCACGCCGCGATAGCCAGCGGCCGATGAGCAAACTCAAGCAGACGACGATCAGTGCCAACAGCAGCATTGGCAGACCCGCGAGCAGCACGTAGCACTCTTCCCACAGGTGGTTGATGACGGCGTCGAAATTGAATTCGCTCAACGATCTTGCTCCGGTGTTTCGCACAGCGTTTTCAGCACTTCGATGCGCGCGTGGCGTTTGTCGTTGGCTGGGTCGACCGCAACCACATGTTCGCCACTGACAACGATGATGTGGTCAGCCAGCACCTCGCCGCCGCGACCGTCAACCACGTGCGCAGCGCGATAAGCGGTCCGCTGCGGCCCATCCGCATGGGCTAAGGGGAGCTGCAAAACGACTGCTGCGATGACTATGCACTGGCCTATTGAACCCATCATGACTCCTCCGCGATCACGCAGCATTCTGCCAGCCCAGATCCTGCGTAACACGGGCTCATTGGCAGATCATTCACCGGAATCGGCGTAATATCATTATTCGTCCCGGCAAACTCATCCAGAGGAGAGCGTTCATGCTTGGGAAAGCGACCAAACGGCTGCTGCTGCTCAGCGCCATCGCACTGACTACGGTTGCCTGCAGTGCGACCTCGTCGAACTATTACGCTCGCGAGAAGAGTGATCGCAGCAGCTCCAACTACGAGCGCCCGATCGGCGGCAGCGTGTCCTACTACGACGGCTACAACGAGTACTACGATCCGCATCGCTTCCACACCCCGAAGCCGAAAAAGTTCGAGCGTGACGGCTACACTCGCTACGACCACCAGCGTCTCTATGATCACGATCCGCGCGACAAAGATCGTGATAGCGACGACGATAGCGAAGGATAGTCTTTTAACGATCCACACTTCCAGCAGCGGGCGGTTTCAGCTGTTCCACGATTCGTGTGCGAGCGATGAAGGCTTGGGTTACGGAAAGTCACGCAGTGCAGACGCAGAAGCGAGCTATGTTTTGCGGCCACCTGCAGCAAAACGATCTGCTGATGAATCTCGCGCGCACCATGGCCGTCCCGCTGTGTTTGGTGGCCTTCGCTTTTCTGTCGGGTTGCGATAAGCAATCGGCCAGTACTCCCGGCCGCGCCAGCGGATCACCCGTCGGAGTGAATGTTGAGCCGGTGCGCAGCGACTCTTGGGTAGACCGGATCGAGGCCTTAGCCCGGATATTTCATGAACTTCACGCGCCCTCGCTAGGCCCTTGATCGCCCAGCGACTTTTTCTCAGTCGGGTGTATGAACCACTACACCGCTCCTTGTAGAAAAAC
>QIMA01000528.1 GCA_003233535.1 Rhodanobacteraceae bacterium | reverse complement strand
GGCGGTGGAGTCGCTCCAGATGGCGTGGCTTGCATTACCGTCACGCTCAATGACGGTGGCTCCGGCGTTCTGCCTAACGAGAACAATCAGACTCTGGGCCCGTCCAAGATCGAAGTCGGCAACGGCAGCGGCAGCTGCGTCATCGTTCGGTAAGCCCTTGCAGTCAAAGCCGCCCAGCGCTCAAGGGCTCGATGAGTGGCTGGATAGACTCGCCGATATCACGCCCGCGGCGATTTCAGCGCCTATGCGGCTGCGCGTTGCCGCAGGTCTAGTAGACGAAAGTGCCGCGATCTCGACGCTGGACGTGCTCGTTGACCTGGAAGTCGACAGCGAAACCCTACTAGCGGCTATGGTCGACGTCTCCTTCGACCTCGACGCGTTGTCCAAACTGATTGCTGAGCTCGGTCCGCAGCCGGAGCAAGACAAGGGCAACCTGTACACGCTGCTCAACGGATTGCTTGAGGCACGCCAGGTCTGGGATCTGTGGCAGCAGAAAAATGCGCATACCAGCGCCGAGGGGTTGCGCCGATTGCTGCTGGTGCTAGTCCGCGATCTGCGCGTGGTGTTTATCCTCTTGGCTCGGCAGCTGGAGCGCTTGCGCGGTCTGGCCCACGCTGACCCTCAGGTGCAGGAATCGGCGGCCCAACTGACCGCCGATATCCACGCGCCGCTGGCTAATCGCCTGGGCATTTGGCAGCTGAAGTGGGAGCTGGAAGATTGGACTTTCCGGTTTCTGCAGCCTGACACCTACCGTCGCGTAGCCAAGCTGCTCGGTTCTCGACGCAAGGATCGTGAGGCGTACATCACTGACGTCATCAAACAGCTCGACGTCGCCCTAGTTGGCGGCGGCATTGCCGCTGAAATCGCTGGCCGGCCGAAACACATTTTTAGCATCTGGAAAAAGATGCAGCGCAAGAAGCTGGATTTCGAGCAGCTCTATGATGTTCGCGCGGTGCGCATCATGGTCCCCGATATCCCCACTTGTTACGCTGCTCTGGGCGTGGTGCACGGGCTTTGGTCGTACATTCCGGGCGAGTTTGACGACTACATCGCCAACCCCAAGGGCAATGACTACCGCTCGCTGCACACGGCGATCATCGGACCCGGCGGGACCTCTGTGGAAGTACAGATTCGGACGCCGGAAATGCACCAGCATGCCGAAATGGGTGTGGCCGCGCACTGGCGCTACAAAGAGGGCGGTGGCGGCGACGCTAGCTTCGAGCGCAAGGTCGCCTGGATGCGCAAACTGCTTGAGCACCGCGAAGACCGTGATGACAGCGCGCTGCTGGCCGGGTTCTCGACCGAGGTACTAGAGGACCGGGTCTATGTGTTGACGCCGAAAGGGCAGGTGATCGACATGCCGCGCGGCGCTACGGTGCTAGATTTTGCCTATCAGATCCATACCGACGTTGGCCATCGCTGCCGCGGCGCCAAGATCAACGGCCGCATCGTGCAGCTGACGCATAGCCCGGTAACCGGTGACCGGATCGAGATTTTGACCCACAAGCTGCCTAATCCGCGACGCGATTGGCTCAATCAGCAACAGGGCTATTTGCGCACGAGCCGCGCGCGTAACAAGGTTCGCAACTGGTTCAATCGGCTGGATTTCGACCAAAACGTGCGTGATGGCAAGGAAATCGTTGATCGCGAGCTGTCTCGATTAGCCCTGGCCGCCGGGGGCATTGAGGCACTCTTGCCGCGACTCGGGGCGCACAGCGTCGAGGACATGTATGCCCAAGTCGCGCTGGGAGATTTATCGCCCGGGCAAATCGCGCGTGTGGCGCATGAAAGCCAAGCGCCGGCGAAACCAGATATACGGCCGCTCAAGCAGCACGTGCGCAGCGCCGATCAGGGCAAGGATGCGGTTGTCATCGACGGCGTAGGTAATCTGCTGGTGAGTATGGCGCAGTGCTGTCACCCGGTACCCGGTGATCCGATCCTAGGTTTTATTACTCGGGGTCGCGGCGTACGGGTGCATCGTTCCGACTGCGGCAGTCTGGCCGCGCTGGCGTCGCGCCATCCCGAACGGGTCATGGATGAGATGCAGTGGGGGCGCTCGGGCGGACAGCGCTTTGAAGTCCGGGTGCGGGTAGATGCTTATGATCGTCAGGGTCTGTTGCGGGACGTAGGTACGGTGCTGGCGGCTGCGCAGATTAGCGTCCTGCAGCTCAACAGCACCGCCGCCAAAGACGGCAGCGCTGCGGTAGAAGTGGATCTGGCGGTAAACGATTTCGCCCAGCTCTCAGATTTGCTTGGCCGATTGCGCAGCTTGCCCAACGTGATGGACGCGCAGCGGATGGGCTGAGCTGGCCAAAGCGCAATTGGATCGGTGGACTAAGCGTTGCGGCGTTCGATCGACTAGTCGCAGCTCCGAGCTCTTTTCTTTGCTGGCTCCCGCCCTGCATGAGCCAGCTGCCCCGTCGCGCTAGGCGGCGGGCTCAAGCCGGGTCCGGTCGCAGGCAGTAGCCGCCCTCTATCGCCCAATATCGTCGCTTCCGTTAAGCTGCGCGCTCTGCTCCGCCGCATCTGGCGCGCCGTCCCTTCGCTCAGCCTGCTGGTTATCCATGGTCGAAATTCCTGGTTACAAAGTACTTCGCCAGCTTGGCCGCGGCGGCATGGCGACGGTCTATCTGGCCGAACAAGCAATGGTGGAGCGCGAAGTCGCACTTAAAGTGATGGCGCCGCAGCTGACTGTGGATCCAAGTTTTGGCGAACGGTTCCTGCGCGAGGCCCGTATCGCGGCCAAGTTGCGTCACCCGAACATCGTTTCAGTTATCGAAGTCGGCGTCCACGGCGACTATCACTACGCCGCCATGGAATACCTTTCCGGTGGGCCGATCGTTGCTCGTGACGATACGCTGGGCCTGCTCGAAACCCTGCGTGCGGTCCGCGAGATCGCTACCGCGTTGGACTATGCGCACAGCAAAGGCGTCGTCCATCGCGATGTGAAACCAGACAATATTTTGGTCCGTGATGATGGCAGCGCCGTGCTCGGCGATTTCGGCATCGCGCGCGCAGTTGACGCCAGCGGAGCCGTAACGCGAACCGGTACGGTCGTCGGCACGCCGTTGTATATGAGTCCCGAACAGCTGCGGGGCAAACACGTTGACGGCCGTTCCGATCTCTACAGCCTGGGCGTGGTTTGCTTTCAACTGCTAAGCGGCCGCCCGCCGTATACCGCAGAGGACGCGTTGGCGTTGGGCATCATGCATATGACCTCGCCCATTCCGGCGCTGCCGTCCGTTTTCCAACGGGCTCAGCCGCTGGTATCAAAGCTGCTGGCCAAAGATCCGGCAGACCGCTACCAGTCTGGGGCGGGTGTCGTGGCTGCGGTCGTTAAGCTGGAAGCGGCGCTGAGTGAGGCCGGCTACGCGCCCGAGCGCCTTTTGCATCCGGAGTCGGCGCTTGAACCGGCCGCAGTACAGCCATCAGATTCGCATCTGCATCGCAACCACGGCGGTCGTGCTGAGCCGACGATTGGGGAAATGAACGAGGCCGTCGCCGATCGCTGGCGGGTCACGCCGCGACCACTAGGCAAGCAGCGCCGCAGACGTTGGGGGCTGCCGCTATTGCTGCTGATCGTGATGC
>QIMA01000486.1 GCA_003233535.1 Rhodanobacteraceae bacterium | reverse complement strand
GCTGCAGCTGGTGATAGCGGTCGACGCTGAGCGCCTGCCATTGCTCGACGCTGCCGTCCGCCCAGGTTACCGCCACATCGACGGGTCCTTGCCACTGCGACAATCCGAACAGCACGCGTGGATCATTGGCCGATGCATAGCTGCCGTCGGCACGCGCGCGTCGGATCAGATTGCGACCGTCTGGCGTGTGTACCTGCGCGCGTGCGCCCAACGCCGTTTGGCCGTGGCTGTTGCTTAGCTGCAGCCCCAGCCAGTGATGACCAGCCACCGCCTGATTTAGCAACACCCTAGCCGGCCCGCCAGCGTTGCTGATGAGCATGTCTGCGGCGCCATCATTGTTCAGATCGCCAACCGCCAGCCCGCGACTGGTTTCCACCGTTTGCAGCGCGGGAACTTGCTCGCTAACGTCGCTGAACCGGCAGTCGCCCAGGTTGCGCATCAGCTGATTGGATTGCCCCAAAGGAAACGGGCTATCCCGTTCGCTGTCATCGGCAAACGTGACCAAGCCGTTGACAGAGGCGATGTCCAACCAGCCGTCCAAGTCGTAGTCCAAAAACGCGATACCAAAGCCGGTGTAGAGCCAGCTGGCCGAGGACATGCCGCGGATGGTGGTCTCGTCGCGAAAAGCGCCGGCGGTTTGCATGTACAGCGTGTTGTGCTCTTTATTTAGGTGGCTGAGGACGATGTCGTCGTGGCCATTGCCATCACAGTCGGCGGCGTCGACTCCCATGCCAGCCTGTGGCATGCCGTCGGCATTGACCGCAACACCGGCCAGCAGTGCCTCGTTGCGAAAGCGAAAACCCCCTTCGTTGATCCACAGTTCGTTGGCCGTTCCGTCATTGGCGACGTAGATATCCGGGCGCTGATCCTCATTCAGATCGATGATCGTTACCCCTAGGGAATGCCCAGCCTGACTGCGAATTCCGGAGGACTCGGAGACATCGGCAAAGCGGCCGTCGCCGAGATTTTTGTACAGCGTGTTAACGACCGGCGGATAGGCGCTGGGCCCACAGTAATCACGTTGCCCGGCTGGTGAAAAGCACTGTTTAGTTTGCTCGGCGCGAAAATCCAAATAGTTCGCCACGTAAATATCGAGTAGACCGTCGCCATCCAGATCGTGCATCGCCGCACTAACGCTCCAGCGTGAATCGCCGATATTGGCTCGATCACTGACGTCTACAAAACGGCCATCACCGGTGTTGCGTAACAGCTGATTGGCGCCTAGGTTCGCCAGAAAGAGGTCGGCAAAACCGTCGCCGTCGAAATCGCCGACCGCAACGCCCATGCCGTAAGCGCCGGTGACCGCCTGGCCATCGGCTGGGCCGTCCAACCCGCTTTGCGCAGTGACGTCGAGCAACTTCAGTGAGCCGTCGGGGGTAGGGATGCTGCGATACAAACGGTCGCTCAAGGGCAGCGGATGGACAGGCGGGGTTGCTGCATCGTCTGGGGTCTTGTTAGCGCCCAACATGGCGCCCTGGACCAAGTACAGATCGAGCATGCCGTCGTTGTCATAGTCGATCAAACCGGCGCCGCTGCCCATCATCTCGGGCATGTATAAGCCGCCGGATACCGCATTGAAGTGGACAAAATCCAGCCCAGCTGAGGCACTGGCATCGACAAACAGCGGCGCCATAGCTGGGCTGGGCGCGGCGGTGGGCGGCGCAACTGGCGCTCCGGTGGGTGCCGAGTCTGGCTTCTGCCCGCATCCGGCCAGGAGCGCAAAACAAACTGCCGCCGGCAGCAAGCGGGTTCGGGCAAGGCACGGGTAATGGGGCATCGCGTTATTCATTGATCGTAAGCGAGTTCATCGGCGAAGGATAGCGCAGCGCTGGGGCCTTCGCGGTCGCGGCAAGCCCAACTGAGGGCAGTTCGAGCTTGATCAGTGAGCAGCGCGCGAGGCAGTGCAGCTAAACCTTCCAGCCACGGTGGACGGCAACGATTCCGGCGCTCAGATTGCGCACGCTGACTCGACCGAAACCGGCCTCTTCCATCATCCCAGCGAGGGTCGCTTGATCGGGATGTTTGCGGATCGATTCGGCCAGATACTGGTAGCTATCGCCATCACCGGCAATCAGCTTGCCTAGGCGTGGCAAGATCTGGAAGGAGTAGGTGTCGTAGAGCTTGCTCAGCGGCTCGCTGCGTACCTTGGAGAACTCCAAAATCAGCGCCTGACCGCCCAGATCGAGCACCCGATGCATTTCTGCCAGAGCGCGCTCCTTGAAGGTGACGTTGCGCAGACCAAAGGCAATGGTGACGCAGTCGAAGCTGTTATTGGGGAAGGGCAGTGCCTCAGCGTTGATCCGCGCCGCCTGCACCTGCGGCCAGTGGCCTTCGTCGTACATGCGATCACGGCCACGTACCAACATCTCGCGGTTGATGTCGCTGAGCACCACGCGACCTTCGCTACCGACGGCTTTGGCCGCCAGCGCGGCGATGTCGCCGGTGCCGCCGGCTAGGTCCAACACGCGCTGTCCGGGACGCAAATTGGCGGTCGAAACGAAGTGCCGCTTCCACAATCGATGCACGCCCATCGACATCAAATCGTTCATCAAATCGTAGTTGCCGGCGACCGAGCTGAAGACGCCACCTACCAGCTTGGCTTTGTCCTCGGTTTTGACCTGGCGGAAACCGAAGTGGGTTTCCTTATTCGGTTCAGTCATGACTAGCCTCTGCGTTCGGCTCTGGGCGCACAGTGCCCGCTTCTTTCAGCGCGTTCAAATACTGTTCCCAGCGCACATCCTGCTCTTTGCCCAGTTCGTACAGGGTTTGCCAGCTATAGATGCCGGTGTTGTGGCCGTCGTCGAATTCCAGCATCACCGCGTAGTGGCCAACCGCATGAATGGCCTTGATGCCCACCTGCTGCTTGCCGGTGACCAGCACTTTCTGCCCCGGCCCGTGCCCCTGCACTTCCGCCGAGGGACTGTTGACCCGCAGATACTCGCAGGGCAAGAAAAACGTCTCGCCGCTGTCAAAAACAACTTCGAGTCGGCGCGAACGGGAGTGCAGCTTGATATCGGTGGGTTTAGGCATGGACTTAGTATAGAGCCTCGTGCGAGTCGCCAGTAAGTCAGCTCCTGTGGCCCCATCAGTTTGGTCGGCACGCGGCCACTGGGGCTGCTCTACCCGGTACAATCGACGTCCTCGCTCTCCCGCACAGCTCACTCATGAATATCCTCATCCTTGGTGCCGGTCAGGTCGGTTCGTCGATGGCGGCGGCATTAGCTAAGGAAAACAATGACATCACGGTGGTTGATACCGACGCGAGGCGGCTGAGCGAGCTACGCGAGAAAATCGATCTGCGCACCGTGCATGGATTCGCCTCGCACCCGCGGGTGCTGACCAACGCCGGTGCCGATGACGCCGACATGGTGGTGGCGGTTACGTCGTCCGATGAGGTCAACATGATCGCCTGTGAGGTGGCCGCGACGCTGTTCAATACGCCGACGCGGATTGCTCGCGTGCGCCAGTCCGATTACCTGCGCAGACCCGAGCTGTTCACCCCGCAGCGGTTGGCGATCGATGTGCTGATCAGCCCCGAGGCGTTGGTTTGCCGTCACGTACAGCGGCTGATCGAGTACCCAGGCTCACTG
>QIMA01000211.1 GCA_003233535.1 Rhodanobacteraceae bacterium | reverse complement strand
GGCGCAGGAACTGCTCGTAGACCTCTTCCCCTTTGCGCGATCATGAAATATCCGGGTTAGATGAGTTTCCATCCTAGCGACAGTTATCCATGCGCGATTAACGTGGGCGCCGAGGCACCTAGCAGCACCGAAAACGCTTAGGCAGGTTTAGGCTTAGCTGGCGTTCTCTTCCGGATCCAGCTCTTCCGGATCCAGTCGTGATTCTACGTAGGCTTCGCCGCGGATCTGGCGCAGGAACTGCTCGTAGACCTCTTCCCCTTTGCGCTCACGCAGGCTCTCGCTGGCCTGTTGGCGGAGCAAGTCCTCGGTGCGGTCAGCCTGCCGGGTCTCCACCAGCTGCAGTATGTGCCAAGACTGTTCAGTGCTAAGCGGCTCGCTGATGCCGCCTTCGCTCATCTGCGCCAGCGGTTCGGCATAGAACTGGCCGTAGGCTTGGAGCGGAATCCAGCCCAAGTCGCCGCCAAGGTTCGCGGTGTTCTTGTCGTCGGACAGTTCGCGGGCAACTGTTTGAAAATTCTCACCGGCATCCAGACGGCGCTTGGCCTCCCTGATCTTGTCGCTAGCGTCGCTAAAACTGTTCAGGTCGTCGGCCCGGGTGACGATGTGGCGCACTTGGTACTCAGTCACCACGATCTGACTGTCTTCACGCGCGTCCACCACCTGCAGAAGATGGAAGCCACTGGCAGTACGCACCGGCTGGGTGACCGTGCCGGTGTCCATGCCGGCAACCAAGTCGGCAAAGGATGCCGGAATCTGATCAAAACGACGCCAACCCAAATCGCCACCCTCCAGCGCTTTCGGTGAGTCTGAGAAGCGGATGGCGGCGGCCGAAAATTCCATCTTGCCTTCGTTGATCAGCTTGCGTATGCCCTCGATTTTTTCCGCGCCGGTGGCGACCTGCTCAGGCGTAGCCGCGTCCGGTAGCTGCACCAGGATGTGACCCAAGCGAACTTCGCCACGTTTAAGCGTGTCTCCGGCCATCAGGCGCTCGATCTCCGATTCGCTGATTTCCACGCGGGTCTCGACCACGCGCGAGCGCAGCTTCTGCACCATCAGTTCCTCACGCATCGATTTGCGGAACTCGCTGAAATTGAAGCCGTCGGCCTCGACTGCTTGGCGCAGTTGGGCAATCGTCATTGAATTGCTGGCCGCGACACGGGCAACAGCTTGATCGATCTCGGTGTCCGTCACCTGGATGCCGCCGGCTTCGGCGCGCTGGATCTGCAGCCGCATCAGGGTGAGGCGTTCGAGTACCTGTTTACGCAGCACCTCAGCGGGCGGCATCTGAACGTCGCGCCCGGCATACTGAGCGCGTACGCCTTCAATGGCCGCCGTCAGCTCACTGTCCAAGATCACGTCTTCGTCGACGATAGCGACGATGCGATCCAGACTCTGAGTGGCGGCAGTTGCGTCGGTAAAATCAAACAGCGCCACTAGCAGCAGCGCGGAGCAAAGAATTCGTGGCATGGGTCTCTAATTAGTTAGACTCGCGATAGCCCACAATAGCACGCTCCAATAGGGCTCCAGTCTTGCGACCGAGGGTACCCAGACCCTTCAGTTCAACTTCTAGATAGATACCTGTATTGCGCTCGAACCCCGCGGCGCGAAGGTATTGACGTCCGAGCATTCTTAGTGCATAGCAACATGCTTCGTATTCGAAACCGAACATGGTTTCAAAGCTGCGATTGTCGCGCAGTGAGTAGTTCCAGCGCCCAATTAGGCTCCACCGATCGGACACCGGGAACACGCCGGCAACGTCGATTTGCTCGATGCGGTTGGGCCGATATAGGTAGCTAGCCGAGGCAATCCCGCCGCGCCCAAAGCGGTAGTTGGCGCGAAATGACGACAGGCGCGTTTGCTCCAGCTCCGGGTCCCACTGCTGGGCTAGCGTCACTCGCCAACGGTCGTTCGGGCTAAAACTGGCCTCGGCCACAAACACCGAGCGCGAGCGATCGAGAACCGGCACGCCGGGTAATTCCACGTCGGGCGAGTCGAAATAACGAATCTGACCGACGCTTAGCGATGCGCGTTCTTTGCCACTGTCTGGATCCAACAGGCGCGAACTGACACCGACGGCCAGCTGGTTGGCGTCGCTCATGCGGTCGGCGCCGGTGAAACGGTTGTATCGAAACAGCTGCGAATAGCCGAAATCCAGTTCGGCACTGTCGAAAACAGGCAGGTCGTCTTGATTGCGGTCCGGCACGTACAGGTAGAAGGCACGAGGCTCCAGCGTTTGCGTCCACTGCTTGGAGCCGAATTCAAAAGGTCGTTCAAAAACCAAGCCGGCGTCCAAACTGGCAATCGGCAGGCTGCGCGAAGGACTGTCCGGGCCGGGGCTGTCATCCAGTGTGTAGCTGGTGTAGCGGTAGCCCAGGCGTGGCTCGACGAAGCCCCACGGCCGCTCGCCGCGCCAGCCCAGATAAGGCCACAGATCCAAGCGCTGACCGGTGACCCCGATGTCACGATCAAAGTGCGACAAATCCGCGGCGACGCCGTAGCGGAATCCGCCAATCGGTTCGAAACGGCCATCAAAGAAGATCCGCGGCAGGCGCCGGTAAGGGTCTGGCTGATTGGGCTGACTGGGGTCGATCAGCTGGTAGTCCTCGAACACGATGCCGGCCCGCCAGTCGCGCGCACGCTTGGTCAGCGCCATTTGACTGCCGAGCACGCTTTGCGAGACGGTCGACAAGGAATCGCCGAAGTCTTCGAAGTAACGATCGTCTGAGACTCGCTGCGCGTTGCTGTACAGACTCCAGCCGCTACCCAGCCCCAGATAGTGGCTTGCCTTGATCCGCCAGCGATCGCGATTGGCGATGTCGTCGTCGGGAAGCCAAAAGGCTGAAAACTCACCGGTCTGTCGCGTGCTCAAGTAGCGGAACTCGCCGCCGATCATCAAGCCGCGTTCGCCGATGATGCGCGGCGTCAAAGTGGCATCGTAATTTGGCGCCAAATTGAAGTAATAGGGTAGGGCAAGATCGATGCCCTCCTCGTTGTAGCCCAGCGTTGGTGCGAGCAGGCCGGACTTGCGCCGGTCATCCACCGGAAATTGTGCGTAGGGCAGATAAAAAATCGGCACATCGCCCAGTCTCAGCTTGAAATCGCGTGCAGTGCCTATGCCCTGTTCGTGATTGATGCTCATCTCACTGGCTTCGATCGACCAACTGCGCTGCTCCGGCGCGCAGGATGAGAGCAACACTCGATCCAGTTCGGTTAGCCCTTCACGTTGTCGAACCGCAGCGGCTTCACCATTGATCGCGCTGATACGCAGTTGAAATTCGACGTTGTTCAGATCGGTTTCGTTGGCACCCAGCCTAGCTTGTGCGCTCTGTGCCTGCATCGCCATCTGATGATCCTGGTAGCGCACGTTGCCCTTGGCATCGAGCTGCTCGGAATCTGGCAGGTAATCCATTTGATCGGCGCTAATGCGCTGGTCGGCACGCTCAGCAGTCACCGAGCCTTGCAGACGGTAGGCCTGCTGATTCTCAGCATTGATGCTGTTGGCATTGAGCAGCACCTCGGCCTGTTCGCGGCTGGCTGCGAGCTCTTCCGTACAGTGCGTTTGGCCGTCGGCTCCTGGCTCACAGCGCCAGAAGG
>QIMA01000316.1 GCA_003233535.1 Rhodanobacteraceae bacterium | reverse complement strand
CCTTGATCGCCCAGCGATTTTTCCTCCGTCGGGTGTATGAACCACTACACCGCTCCTGCGGAAAAACCACTGGCCTACCAATGTCCTGCGCAATCATCGCGCGAGTTCATGAAACATCCGGGCTAGGTCTGCAACCCGGGTGTTCGCTACGCGCACTGCTGTTCCTAAAACGCACTGGCTACTTCTACTAAAACGCCTCAATCTGTTTTCCCTAAAACGCACTTGTCTGTTTCTCCTAAAACGCACTCATCCCCTTCTACTGTATTGATATTGCGTGCACAAAAAAGCCCGCACTAGGCGGGCCTTTTCGCTCAGCAGAGTTTAACGCCTACTGCATCGTGCGATCACCTGGCTTGAACAACTCGGCGAAGCCCAGCTTCTCAACTTGGCTACGTCGCGCGCCGGCCAAAATCTCTGTCATCAGCTGGTAAGGAACGGTGTCGTCAGCGAGGATCTTGAACTCCGCCTGTTCTTCCTCGGACTTCTTACCTTCTTCGCGAAAGGCGATTAACAGACCCTGCATGTCGGTTATTTCGTCGTTGAGGTAAATCTGCGTAATTCCGCCACTGTCTGTGATATTCAGCCGAATCGGATCGTTCTTGTTCTCTGTCGGATTGGGATTGGGCTGCGGCAGTTTGATGCCGATCTTGTGCGACATCAGCGGCGCCGTAATCATGAAGATGATCAGCAGCACCAGCATCACGTCGACTAGTGGCGTGGTGTTGATATCCGACTTCGTCGGTAAGCCGCCGCCAGTTCTGCTTTTGCTAAATGACATGTTCTTGCTTCCTTAGATCAACTAGCGGCTACCTATTAGGGGTGGTGACAAAACCCACTTTTTGAATCCCGGCCAGCTTGGCTGACGCCAAAACTTCGCGAACCTGCTTGTACTGCAGCGTTGCGTCTGCGCGGATCTTGAACTCTGGCTGCGGCTTCTTCACCGCTTCCATCTTCAATCGGTTCATCATGCCGTCAAACTGCACCGGATCTTCCTCCCAGTACAGCTGTGAGGTGCCGTCTCCGCGATCCTGAATGGTCACCGTGATCGCTTTCACTTCCATCGCTTCGTCCGCCACGTTGTCCGCCTGCGGTAACTCTATGGGGATCTTGTTGCCCATCAATGGCGCGGTGATCATGAAGATGATCAAAAGCACCAACATCACGTCGACCAGAGGGGTCGTGTTGATGTCGGTCATCGGGCCGCCTGTAACGCCGCCTGAACCTCCTGCACTCATACCCATTAGCTTATTCTCCTTTTCAGGCGGATTTACGGCTGCCGAACTGCTGCGGGCGGACCCGTTCACCAGTGGCAAAGTAGTCCAAAAGATCGTGCGCGAAGCTGTGGTGCTGAGCGACTAGGTCTCGGTTCACGCGGACAAACATGTTGTAGGCCAAAACCGCCGGAATAGCGACACCCAGACCCATGCAGGTCATGATCAGCGCTTCACCAACTGGCCCGGCAACAACGTCCAGCGAGGCCGAACCTGCGCCGCTGATGCCGATCAGGGCGTGGTAGATACCCCAAACCGTACCGAATAGGCCGACGAAGGGCGCGGTAGAGCCGACGGTTGCCAGGAGCGTCAACCCGGTCTCCAAGCGACCTTCTTCGCGCGCCACCGATTGGCGCAATCCGCGATCAATGAACTCGTGTCTAGACAAAGCTTCAGCCATTCGATGACCTTCGTTGTCGGCGTGATGCGCGGCAGCCTGTGCTGCTTCCAGTGCGATCTTCGACAGCGGCTCGTAATCCGGCTCTGCTTCCAGACGAGCCATTGCTCGCGCCGGCGCCGGTGCATCCCAAAAGTCTTCTAGCAGCTTATCGGCGCGGCGGTGCACCGACCACAAACGAAACGCGTTATGGAAGATGTAGAACCAAGTCAGGATTGACATTATCGCCATCGTCAGCAGTACCACCATGCCGATCGCATCGATGTTTTGAAGCAGATGGGAAAAGCCCATCTTGCTCAGCGCGAGCGAATCGGTGTCACCAAGCAGGTCGTCCAGCGCCACCATCGGCACGTCCCCACCCAGATCGATCATGGTTTGGCCAGGCTCGCCGACAACAGCCGTGTCGGCCGGTGCTGCCAGAGCCGCTGGATCAGCAGCAGCAGCGTCAGGGGCGGCGGCTGTTTGTGCTTCGTCTTGCATCATTTCTACTCCAGGCAATCAGCCGCGCAGTGAGAATCTTACGGGGACCAAGACCCAGGTGTCGGCGACTACTCCGCCACGCATACCCGGGTTGAATTTCCAGCGCTTGGCGGCAGAAGTTGCCGAGCGATCAAAGTCGCGATAACCGCTGGTTTTCTCAATCTCGATCTTGATCGGCTTGCCGTCAGTGCCGACCAGGACCTTCAGCAGCACCTCGCCTTCAATGCCGCGTCGCAGCATCTTTTGCGGATAACGTGGCGGCCGCGCCCGGTTGAAGCTAACGTCTTCAGTACCGCCCACATCACGCTGGATGTTGTCGACAATCGGAGCAGGCGGGGCCGGCGGACGAATCGCTTCGCCCGGGCCGTCAGTACTGATGACTTGAGACTGCGGCGGGGGTGGCGCCAGCGGTGGCGGCTCCGGAGTCGGATCGGGACGCTTCTCGATCTTCGGCTGGATGACCTTCGGCGGCTCCGGCGGTGGTGGTGGTGGCGGTGGTGGTGGTGGCGGTGGCGGTGGTGGCTCAAGAAATACTGCGTCTACCGTTGTCTTGACCACCGGCTTCTCGGTCTCCGGCGGCGCAACCGGCAGCAGCAACAGCCCGACCACAATGATGTGCGCAACCATCGTTAAGGAAATCGCGGTAACGCGACGCCAGTTCATTTTGGGTGGAGCTTCTTTTCGGGAGGCCATAGTCTCGCCTGCGTGTCAGTTCAGTGATAACAAGGGCGTACCAGTGCCAATACTGCAACACATTGGTTTCCACCCCCCCAGGGAAGAGGCAGCACGTTACACCAAGGTGTTTCTTGGCAACAAGCCGCTTTGTTCATTTCGTCCTATCATGCACCCAACAGGCGCAGCGTATTTTGCGCGTTGCTCTTGGATTCCGGGAAGCCTGCCGCCTTTCTGCAAGCGGCGATCGCGGCCGATACCCGGTCCACATCATTCTCGGCGATGCACAACAAATACCACGCATTGCCCTCGAGTTTCAGATTTCCTTT
This sequence comes from Rhodanobacteraceae bacterium, assembly GCA_003233535.1. Taxonomy (GTDB): domain Bacteria; phylum Pseudomonadota; class Gammaproteobacteria; order Xanthomonadales; family SZUA-5; genus SZUA-5. The sequence goes on along the minus strand of QIMA01000316.1, from coordinate 463 downwards.
ATCCAAAGCCATCTTCAGAGCCGCCCTGGCTTGCTCGGGACGCTCCATATCCAACAGCAGTTGCCCTCGCTGCTGATCGGCATTGCCGTCATCTGGGCTGAGCGCTGAGGCTTTGACGTAGGCATCCATCGCTTCTGTAAATGTTTCTTCCATCATGTATGCGTCTGCCAGGAAGAGGTATGTTTCGCCGTCCTCAGGCAATGCACCGGCCGCTATACCTTCGCTAATCGTGGCGGCAGCCTGGGCGAACTTCTCATCTTCCAGATACAGCTGATAGAGCTGCGTCCACTGCAGCGGCCGGTCAAACCAGCCCTGCGCCTTGGCGTCTTCGAGCACGGTCAGGGCGAGGTCGTAGCGCTCCTGTTCCAACCGCGATGAGACTTCCAAATTCATAAACCGATAGCGCAGATCAGGATTGTCGACGTTGGCCAGTTTCTGGTCGCGCGCGAAATTCGCCGCGTCG
>QIMA01000053.1 GCA_003233535.1 Rhodanobacteraceae bacterium | reverse complement strand
TAGGCGGTTGGAGTCCATCGCCGTCCACCCTCGTGTCCGGCTGCCGAAGGGTCCTACCGCGGTCGACGTGCGATGGACACGAAGACCGTCCCGCTCGCATTCCAGCAATTTCGCCGGGACGGGAAGAGGATGAAACTTGTTGACATGGTTCCGCCTGAATTCCACGGCGCCGGTCCCGGCGCTTCATCTGCGCTTTGCGCGGTGCGAGGCAACGCCTGCCGCGGAGCCAATCCCGATCGATGCGGCCATGTCACCGTCTGCGGCGCGTATCAGTCTGGCTTGGTCCCGTCTGGTCGGGCCGGGGACCGGTCAGCTGGCGAACGTCGTTGGCTGTCAGGTGGTAGATGTAGATGGAGTAGCCGGCCGTCCCCACAGGTTCGCGCGTCAGGAAGTACGAATAGATAGGACTTCGGACCGAGCGCTGTCTGCCACGGCGGTCGAATGTGTGGTAGTAGTGACCGCGGAGGAGGTTCACGCTGACGGCGTACCAACCGCGTCGCAGAATGCCACGGGGCTCGACCTCGCCTTCGCCGGACGGTGGTAGGGTGAATTTTATACCGGCCAGGCGGGGGCTAAACCCGCCGTAGAATGCCAGATGCAGCGGCTTAGCGCGCGGATTGCGATCCAGCCATGCACTCAGGTAAATGAGGTCCTGCCCCCAGTCGATGTTGCTATTGATCAGATGCTGGTGCCCATTGCGGGGCCCCCCGGCCAATTCATTGAAGTATGAGAGGCTGTGCGGATAGACATATAGACTGCTGGCGACCGACCAGGCAACGGCAGCGGCCACACAGATCTGCATCGGCCACGCGCCGATTCGCGCCGCATTCGCGACTTTGCTGATCAATACGAAGCAAAACGGAGCGATTGGCAGCACATAGCGTACATGGTGGCTAAACCCGGTTTGCGCGCTGACGAACATGAGAATGAGTAGTGCGGGTAGGAATAAAGGTATCTCGTCGCGCCAGGGGGCATTGTATGAGGGTCGAAGGCAAGTGACGCCGATGGCGAGCCCCAGCAGCAGCCACGTCCCGAGTGGCACTTTAACGGCCATCCCATAGAGGTAGTAGTACCACCAGCCTCCGCGCTTGAAGGTGCCGCCGAGATAGGATCGAGACGTTCGCCCGAAATCAAGTTTTTGCATGTCGATTCCGAGAACATAGTCGGCCGGCAGAGGGACCGGGATCATTCCAAGCCAGCTTCCCGAGAAACGATTTCCTGAAGTCGCACTCGACAGTTCATCGGACCGTGGACCGGCGAGCGTCTCGCTAACGAACTCGAACGAGCCGAGCGGTTCGCCAGTGCTATGGAATTGATACCCCCAATTCAGGATCACCAGCGCGACCACGAACGCCAACAGCAATTGCGCGAGTTGCTTTGCACCGCTGACAGTCGGGTCCTCGGCCGAGCCCATCCATCGACGCATGATCCACAGCAAGGGCCAGCTAACCCCGTAGATCACGGCGGTCGTCTTCGCCAATTCGCAGAATCCCAAGATCGTCCCCATCATCAACGCGCTTGAGCATGTGGGATGCCTGAGCCACCGCCAGTTGGCGTAACACGCTGCGACTCCGAGTGATGCGAGCGTGACGTCGGGGGTCACAAGTTGGCCATGAGCAATGATATTCGGTGAAAAACACCAAAGCGCAATTGCCAAAACGCCCGAGAGCGGACCGTAGAGATCCGTAGCCCATCGGTAGCAAATCAATGCTCCAAACAGGCTGAGCGGGACGCATGCGCATCGGGCGATTGAGAATAGCCACAGCGATCGCTCGCGGTTGGCGTGCAGGAAGTCTTGGCCGACTTGGCGATCACTCCGCGTTCCAGGAACTGTTTCCAAACTCCGCCAGTCGGTCTGTGTGTCGGTGACGAGCAACGGCAGCGCGGCAATGAGCCTTGTCAGTGGCGGGCTGACCCGCGCCAAACTGTACTCGCCGGTCGACCAGTGCTGCATCCCGGCCGGCAGGTAACTCACCTCATCAACCGTTGGTGAATGCCGCCATGCTCCCCATGTCAAGAGTGCGGCATGCACGCAGAGTAGCGTGAATGCCAACCAGTCGAGGGCGCCGAAGCTCGCTAAGATTCTTGACAGTGCCGTGGGAACACCGATAATGGGCCGTAGAACCTTCCGTGAAATGCATAAACAATTCCGCATAGGTTCAGCCATTCGATCGAGCCGTGTTGTCAGCCTCGCGACTGGCCAACCGATTCACTGGCAATGAATCCGGTAGTCCGTCGGTGAGCAGCGGTGTCGTCACGGCGATCATCCTTGGGGCACGTTCGCGATGCTAACCAATGGTTGCGCGGCGGTGCTTGGCGCCCCCAAGTACGGCGATGCAGGAGCTGTTCCTGAGCGAACGAGCGCGCTGCGTCTGATGAGGGTTGAACGCACCATCAACACAGTCGTTACTTCCTGGAACACACATGATGTCGAAGAGTCAGGATTTCTCTTGCACGCCTCGTCGCACGCGTCTGTTTGTTGGTTTACTTGTTGGCACCCATGTCGTATTGCTGGCGTGGGGTGCGGCCTGCCATAGTCCAACGTTCGACGAAGTCGCTCATCTGCCAGCGGGCATCAGCCACTGGAAATTCGCCCGGTTTGAGCTCTTTCGAGTGAACCCGCCGCTCGTCAGGATGGTTGCTGCGATTCCCCTTTTGCCGATGAATGTCAAAATGGACTGGAGTCGCTACGACGGCAAGGATACGGCTCGATCGGACTTCCGCGTTGGAAAAGACTTCGTCGCCGCCAACGGTCGCAATGTATTCGTGTATTATACCATTGCGCGGTGGATGTGCATTCCTTTCAGCGTTGTTGGCGCTCTCGTCTGCTACGCATGGGCGAAGCGCCTCTACGGAGCCGCATCCGGGTTCATCGCCCTGGCGTTGTGGTGCCTTTCCCCTACGGTGCTGGCGCACGCCGAATTACTTACTCCAGACGTTGGCGCAACGGCACTTGGCGCCGCAGCCGGCTTTGCGTTCTGGCGCTGGCTGAAGGTGCCGTCTGGAACGAATTCGGCAATCGCAGGCGCTGGACTCGCTTTGGCCGAATTGTGCAAGACGACCTGGCTGGTGCTGTTTGCGCTCTGGCCGGTCTTGTGGGTCATGTGGCGATTAACTGACCATGAGAGGGCTTCTCGGGCAGTATGGCTCCGGCAGAGTGGTCAATTGGCTGCCGTTCTACTCGTGGGCTTGTTTGCGATTAACCTGGCGTATGGATTCGAGGGATCCTTCGCGCGGTTGGCAGACTATCGGTTCACGAGCAATGCGCTGCGCGGACAGCGCGATCAATACAAAAGCAGGCGGCCCCCCCGAAACCGATTCCAAGACAGCTGGGTGGGAGTGCTCCCCGTGCCACTTCCAAAGAACTATGTGCTCGGAGTCGACCATCAAAAGAAGAACTTCGAAGCGCGATTCTGGTCCTATCTGCGCGGAGAATGCCGACGCGATGGCTGGATGTACTACTACATCTACGCAATGTTGATCAAAATACCGATTGGGACGTGGGTGATCGGGCTTATGGCACTGACCGTTGGCCTGGCACCGCGCCGGTGGTTGTATAACTGCCCAAGGGATGGCACGCGAGGTTCTGTCGAAGCGGTTGCGCAAAGTGCGATCGGA
>QIMA01000396.1 GCA_003233535.1 Rhodanobacteraceae bacterium | reverse complement strand
TGTAGTGGTTCATACACCCGACTGAGAAAAAGTCGCTGGGCGATCAAGGGCCTAGCGAGGGCGCGTGAAGTTTATGAAACATCCGGGTTAGGTGGCGAAATTCGCCAGTGTCCGCCCTTGGTGATTGGCGTAAGTGTACGGGTGTCCGCATGCGGACACCCGTACAGCACTGCTGTACACAAAAAAATCAATGACTTACGGTAGATCATTGGTTGGCACGCTGCATGCATTACTTGATAGCAACCCCCAGCCGGACGAAGACCGTGCGCAACTTCAAGTTCAAACTGAGTGTCAGTTTACTGGCCTTGTACGGCGTAGTGGGTGCCCTGGCTTTGGCCTCGGAGTTGAGTCCATCGGTCGATGCCCCAAACTTGCTGGCCGCCTCCTTGGATTCGTCGGCGGCTAGTGCCGCCAGCGGTGCGCGTGGGTCGAGCAACTGGCAGGCATTTCTGCCGGGTATGCTCAAGTAGTTCGCGCAGCGCGGGTGCTGATTCGCCCGCAACTCTCCTGGCATTCGCTCAAGACGCAGCACTATCGGACTCGCACTCCCGTGCCGTAATAGACCGTACTGTGCCGGCTCAGCCTCAGACCGGTCGGAAACATTCATCCACACTAGTGCGGTTCTGCGCCCATCCCGCTGCGAAAAAGTATTTCGTCAGCCACGCAGCTATGTACCTGCAAGTCATCGATATACCAACCTTCACGGACGCCGGCGTCATCGGTGATTAGGCGGAAGCGGGCACGCACCGTCTGCTCAGCGTAGTTGCGCAAATCCAGATAAACCGGCTCGAAGTCTGCCACGCCACACCAGGCGGGTCGCCCTGCGCTCGAGCTGGTGTGCGTGAAGATGCGTTCAGGCCGGCCGAGCTGATACTCGTCGGCGTCGGGCGTCACCGGCGTACCCTGATCGGTCACCAAGTCGAATACTGCGCCATCCCAGCATTCTGCGGCGGAGCGGCGCTCAATGTTTCGCCAGTGGCTAAAACTGAGCACGGGGCGGTCGCTTGCCGGTGGCAACAGCAACGCCGGCGAGTCTAGTTTTTGGTCTCTAGGCTGAGCAAGGCCAAACGCCCTCCAACTGCTGTTGGAGCTCTGCGAGCGAGCGGTCGACAGCGCCCAGGTATTGGTCGCGCCCTCGTCGACAACCACCCAGCCGTCATCTGGGGGTTCGAGATCGTCGTCGTATAGCAGCACTTTGCGGGTGCCCGCCGGGCAACTTCCAGGCGTCGCGGGGGTTCGGAACGAGGTGGCCGCGGGCACCGCCGCGCCGCAGCTGTTGAGCGCGGTGACGCGCCAGTAAACGTCGGCTTCGGCGGCCAGATCCTGGTCGACCCTGAACTCGGTAACGGCCAGTTCCAGGTTCACTAAGGGGTTGCTAAAGTCTGCGGAGAGCGAAACTTCCAGTTGATAACTATCGGCACCCGATTGCTGGTTCCAGCGCAAGGTCGGACCCAAGTTACTCACCTCTATGCCGTCGACTGGACCTTCTAAGGTGACTAGCGATGGCGGTGTTTCTGCGACGTTCAACTGCAGTGTCTGCGCCAGCGCAAAACCGGCGGCGTCCAGGGCTAGATCAAACTCGTACGCTCCTTCGACCATCGCACCGGTGCCGCTGAGTGTGACTTCGAACAGCCCGTCAGCGCTGAGACTTGTTGGCGTCAGCGTTGCGTTGAGACCTCCTGGAACGTCGCTGAGACTGGCCAGAATCGGTCCAGGCTGGCCGCCCGTTAGCGTCACAGGTAGCTCGAACTGTGTCGAATCGCCCGCGCATATTGCGGCTAGCGTGATGCCAGGTCCGGCGTCGAATCCGCTCACAGGCTTGCAGTTGTGGCACAGCAATGCGTAATCTTGATCCGTCGCGTCGCCGGTGTAGGGAATCGCATCGCCGGGTAGGTTGTGCGCCTTCACCCGGACAACAAAGGGCTCATCGCTTGCATCCAAGAAAACCGCTTCAGCATTGTTGATGCGATCTCCAGGCGGAACCTGACTGGCGCCGTTTGCGGACGAGTTTCCGGCGTAGTGGCGGCTCCCACGCTGCACCTGTAAATCCAAATCGTTGACCAACGCCGGGTTCGCGCCCACGGCTCCTGGTGCGTCGGTCCAGACTAGAACGATGCGAACTGGCGATTGAGGGTCCACCGGAACGAACGCAAAGCGGTCCTTTTCCCCATTGTTATCCAAGACCCGACTCTGATCGACCGCCCACGGCGGGTCTGCCGAGCGCACCATCTGCGGCAACATGGCACGGCCCCAGCCTTCGTCCGCATTCGGCGTAGATCCGAGCAGCTCATTGGTAGGCGTTGCACCCTCAATCAGCAGCGCCTTGAGCATTGCCGGTGACGGGTCGGCGCCGGCGAACTCATTGCGCCACCACTGCACCAAAAGTGCGGCTAGGCCAGACACGTGTGGTGCGGCCATGCTGGTCCCTGAGCAAAAGGCGTAAAGCCCAGCAGTGTCGGGAATCTCCGGCAGATTACACAGGCTGCCACCCTCCACACGTCGCGCAGAAGTGATCGACTGGCCGGGTGCTGCAATCGTCGGCACAATTCGGCCGTCCTGCGCCGGACCGCGACTGGAGCTCTCCCAGATGGTGTTCGGGTCGCCCGCGCGTGGCGACTCGGTGGCGCCAACAACGATAACGTTCTTGGCCTCTTTCGGCGCAGTGAGTGAACTCACTGCAGGCCCGGAGTTTCCCGCTGAGAAAACGATCGTCAGCGGTTCGGATTCTACGCTGGTGTCAAAGTCCGCATTGCGCACCATGAAGTCGAAAAGACGCTCGATCGCTTGATAGCCATGCCTTGTGCCTTCGCCGGTAGTAAAACTGACATTGGTGCCGACGGCGCCTGCGCGGAACGCACGCTTGCTCATTGATTGCCAGCCGCCTTCTGGCGGAAAGCTCGGCGAGCCGCCGCGACAGAGGACGTTTTGGGCGTAGATACCAACTCCGGGTGCGATACCCAGGCCGTAGAGAAAGCCCTCCGGGTCGGTGTATAGGCCCGCTCCGGTCCCTCCGAGTATGCCCGCGACATGCGTGCCGTGACCGCCGCCGGGGCTATCGTCGCCGGGGCCGTCGCCGGGCAGGCAGCCGGGGAAGCTGTAGCCAGAAACGATGCGACCGCTGAAGTCCGGGTGATCTAAGTCGACCCCTTCGTCGCTTACACCCCAGATCACACCGCTGCCGTCTAGTCCCAAGCCGCTCAAATAGCCCAAATAACCCGGCACTGTCGGCACCCCATTTGGCGCGTTACCGACGACGACTTGCGCGGTCAACTCATCTTCCGCCATTGCCTGCGGCGAGGCATAGCCCAACCAAATGACCTCCGGCAGGTTCGCCAGCGCAGTTAAGCGGCCGGCATCAATGCGCACGAACGCGTCGTAGACACGGCGATCTGGCTGCGCTGGCGCATAGCCGACGACCTCGGCGCCGAACTCGGCTAGCGTTTGCAGCATTGCTTGCGGCGCACCATTGGCGTAGAAATGGACGTTGACTCGATCGATCAGTCCGCTGCGGCTGCCCAACTCAGGCGATTGTTTCAAACCGGGCCCAAAATCGCCCACCCAGCGCACCGCCGGATTATTGCTTACGCGGCTCAGAGCGGGCTGGTCAGTCCAAACCAGATA
>QIMA01000141.1 GCA_003233535.1 Rhodanobacteraceae bacterium | reverse complement strand
GCGCGTGAAGTTTATGAAACGTTCGGGCTAGAAACCTCAGTTGACCGCTTTTCGAGCGCCGTAGCGCGATGATTGTTATGGCAGTGAGCCACTGGGTGCGTTCACCCATTGGCTGAGGGCGCACCGCTGCTGACGCTCAGTCCTTTTGCAGGGTCATCCGCCATCCGACTAAATTCGTACCGGCGTGCACCTGCGGACTGAATTCGACTTTGCTCAACCCCGCGCTGATGGCGAGTTCTTTCAGCGCCTTCATGTCTGCTTCGCTACGTGCGGCCTTGACCAAGTCTTTGACCCGGCGTACAGCCGCTCGAAGTTCGGCTCGAACCCGATCGATCTCTTTCTCAACGGCCGCTGCGGTCGTTTGCTTGCGCATCTCCAGCAGCTTTTGGACTGCCTCCAGCGTCGCTTTGTAGATCGAGCCGTAACCGGCATTACTGGCGTGTTGGAATTCCAGCTTCAGTTTTCTTAGGCTAGTGCGTAGCTCGTCGGTGCGCTTTTTAACCACTTGCTCTGGATTGCCTTCGATGTTGATGATTTGGCGGAGGTGTCGGTAGACCCCCAATTGCTTGATGATCTCTGCCTCGCGAATGGACCAGTTCGCGCTATCGACCAGCCTGGATTGATTGTGATGGACAATGAATTGGGCGCGCCCACCGGATTTGAGCACTCGCTGAAACTCGGCCAGGGTACTGGCAATGTCTGTGTACTCGAGCACGTAGTGGGTGCAGATTGCGTCCATACTGCTGTCGTCGAACGGCAAGTTTTCCGCGGCAGTGCCAGGGTGAAACTGGACGCCGCTGAATTGCCGAGCGCCGTCGGGTACGTACGCTACGGGATCAATGCGGGCTAGGTCAGTGCCGTGCAAATTCCAGTGCTTGTTCAGTCCTGCCGCAGTTTGACGCGCGATCAGGATCACTGCGCCGTTGCCTGTGCCCACATCAACGATCGTAGTGTCGTCGGCAAGCGGCTTGAAGAAGTCTACCCAAGCCTGGCGAACCTCCAAATCGTAGCTGCCGGCCGCGCCGGTTGGGCAGGTGGCCAGGAGGCCACCGCGGTAATAGTTTTCCCAGTGATCGAGGCTCAACGGGTCGTTCCCAATGCGGTATGAACCCGGCATTATCCTTGATTCTGGCCCGCGCTGCTAAGTTGTTCATTGGAGTCTGCATCACGACTGCGCTTGCGGTTGCACTTGGGGCCCTTCTATCATCGTCAGGCTCTGGGATCTGGTCCCGCAGGAGTGCGCTCGTATGTTGAAGTTTGCCTTTGCCGTCGTGGCAAGTGTTTGTTGCGCGCTGTCCCTGCCCGTGCTGGCAGCCGACCCCCATCCATGTACCGAGATTGCCCGCGATAGTTCGCGCCTAGCCTGTTACGACCAAGCATTTGGCAAACCTAGCGCCGAGCTGACGGCCGCGGAACTAGCGGCTGAAACGGCTAAGGCGGAGACGGAATTCGGATTCAGCGCGAAGGAAGCAGCAACACGCGACCCCGAACGTCTGGAACCGGTGGTCATTGAGGGTCTGGAGTCTACCGTGGCCAAGGTGAGCGCGACCAAGCCGGGGCGGCCGCAGGTGGTCACGTTGGCCAACGGTCAAGTTTGGGCTCTCACCGAAGGCTCTGTTCGTGGCCATTTGTCGGTTGGTGACGAAATTTCCATACGCAAGGGGGCATTCAGTACGCACCGGCTGATCACGCCCGGCGGAGCAGGTTTGCGCGCGAAGCGTTTACGCTGAGATGCACGCATTGACCAATAGCCAGGTGGCGCGGGCCAACCGGGCTTTCCAGCTACTGGCTGCTGGTGATGGTGCGGGTGCGCTGGCGATAGCCGAGGGCCTGCGCATGGAGGCTCCGTCAGCCCCAGACGCACTGCACCTTTGGGCGCTGAGTTTGAGTATGACCGGAGCGATGGCTGACGCACGCGATGCGTTTAAGGAGACACTTGCTCTGGCTCCCAAACAGCCAGTGATCTTGGCCAACTTTGCTCGCTTCTTGCGGCAAATTGGCCAGCATGATGATGCCCTGGTGCATCTGCGTAACGCGGTTGAATACGCTCCTACTTTTGCTCAAGGGTGGCTAGAGCTGGGGCAAGTTGCTCTGGGTCTCAATCAACTGCCCCTGGCAACAACAGCCTTGGAGCGGGCCGTTGCGCTCGATCCCAGCTCACCGCGTGCCTGGCATCTATTGGGCTCGGCCAAGCGCGACGCTGGTGACTACGAGGAAGCCGAGGCGGCCCTTCGCTCTGCGTTAAAGCGCGCGCCGCAGAGCCCAAGTGCTTGGGCCAATTTGGGGGCGACTCTGCGCCTACTGGGACGATCGCACGAAGCGCTGGAGTGCTTGGCGAAGGCGGAGCAGTTTGGCGCACAGGAGCCGGAAGTGATGGATACCACGGTGGGTACGCTCACCGATATAGGCGAGCTGGAGCAAGCTTTGAAACTTGCTGGCAGGCTGGTGGATCGCCACCCTAGCTTTGTATCGGGGCACGTCACGCGGGCCCACTTGCAGTGGGAATACGGTTCCGGCAAGCATTCGCTGGAAGAATTTCGCAGCAGTGCCGAAGCTCAGTCCGACAATGATCGGCTACAGGTGGCCTTCATCGGCTTTCTGCTCGGCGCTCGGCATGCGCAAGAAGCGCTGGATCGTATTTCGTCGCTGCGGCGGCGAGTTGATGATCCGGTGTTGATGACCTATCAAGCCAACGCGCTAGAGTTGCTCGATCGGTCCGCGGAAGCGGCGCCACTCTACGCCGCGGCGCACCAGAAACTGGGGGACAAAGATCCGGCATTCTTGAACGCTTACGTGCGTCACTTACTCACTTGCGGCGAGGCTAAACACGCAGCACAACTAGCACAAGATGCTGTCAGACTCGATCCCAACAATCAGGAGGCGCTGGCGTACCTGGCGACTGCCTGGCGACTGCTGGGTGACGAGCGCGAGCATTGGCTGTGTAAATATGAGCGGGACATTGTTCTGCTGGATGTGCCGCCACCGACGGGTTACGCGTCGGTCTCAGAGTTCCTGACAGAGTTGGAAGCAGGCCTACTGGAGTTGCATAAGGCGCACACTGAACCGGTAATACAGAGTCTGCGCAAAGGTTCGCAGACGCCGGGCCGGCTGTTCGGGCGACCTGTTCCGGTTATTGACGGTGCCCAGTCGGCGCTGCGTGCGGCGATTGAACAATGGTTGTCGGGACTAGATCGTGATGAGCTACATCCTTTCCGGCGCCGCCATGCCAAGGGGATTCGCTTTACCGGGTCGTGGTCAGTTCGATTGCGCTCGCACGGTAACCACGTCAATCACATTCACCCGCAAGGGTGGATTAGCTCTGCGTACTACGTTTCTCTACCGCCGTCGGTTAAGGCAGCGGACTCAAAAGAGGATCAATCTGGGCACATTCAGTTCGGCCAACCACCGGTGGAGTTAGGGCTCGATTTGCCAGCACGCCGCGTGATCAAGCCTGAAGTTGGCAAGCTCGCGTTGTTTCCGTCGTACATGTGGCACGGCACGGTGCCCTTCGACGATGAAGAGCCGCGGATCACCATCGCTTTCGACATGATCCCGCGCGCATAACTAGCCGCAGGTGATCGGAATAGATCACTGCGCAGTTGAGGTGGACCTCCTGTGGATCTC
>QIMA01000293.1 GCA_003233535.1 Rhodanobacteraceae bacterium | reverse complement strand
GGGGGCCATGCATGCTGTCTGGCACCACTGGACAGCGTCGGTGGGCAATATCGCAAGGGTACTGCCTGCCTTGATAGGACGGTAAATGAGACGACAAACGGTATGAAAGACACCGCTGCGCAGCCGGCGCATGCGGTCATCCGCGTTCCAGTGACGGGACGTTAGTGTGGTGCTTCCTACACCTTGCCATCGGCATTGATGTACTGGGCGCGTACGCGGGGTTTCTCGCAGGGACGTTGATACGGTTCTGCTCTTGCTGGCTACTGGCACTCTCTCGCTCTTAGCCCCCACCCATGCCCTTCGCCACATGTTTTACACGGCAGATCTGCGCATTATCCCAGGCTGTTTCGTTTCGGCTTGCCCAGAGATGGGCTCGTTTCAGCGTTAACTACCGGTTGCAGCATTCTTAAGGAGCTTTGGCGATGGATAGACGACGTTTTCTGACACTGGCCGGTATCGGCGCAGGTGGTTTGATGATTCCGATCAGTGGCCGCCTGGTGGCCGCCGAGGCGCTTGCCGCCGGACCGATGGCGGTGGCGGTGAAGAAAGCATTGGCCGACGTGGCGCTGGAAGCCGCTAAGGCCGCCGGCGCGAGCTATTGCGATGTGCGCATTGGCCGCTACATGCAGCAGTTTGTGGTGACCCGCGAGAAGCAGGTCGATAACGTCGTTAACACCGAGTCGACGGGCGTAGGCATTCGAGTCCTTTCTAAAGGTACCTGGGGCTTCGCCGCCAGCAACGACATGAGTAATGACAGCGTCGCCGCAGCTGCGCGGCAGGCGGTGGCAATTGCCAAAGCCAACTCGAAGTCGCAGACCGAGCCGGTTCAGCTGGCGCCGGTGAAGGGCGTGGGCGAGGTGTCTTGGAAGACGCCGATCAAGAAAAACTCGATGGAAGTGCCGCTGAAAGACAAGGTCGATTTGCTCTTGTCGGTGAACGCGGCGGCTTTGGACGCTGGTGCCAGCTTTATCAACTCCATTCTGTTCCTGGTCAACGAGCAGAAGTACTTTGCCAGCACTGATGGCTCCTACATTGATCAGGATGTGCACCGTTTGTGGTCGCCGTTCTTCGTCACCGCTGTGGACAAGGAAAGCGGCAAGTTCCGCACTCGCCAAGCTCTGGCCACCCCGGTAGGGATGGGCTTTGAATATCTCGATGGCGGTAGTGATGACCGCATCGTGTTGCCGGGCGGAGCGCAGATGTATGGCGACCGCTACGACATGGTTGCCGATGCCCGTGCTGCGGCCAAACAGGCCACTGCCAAGCTCAAAGCGCGCTCGGTGAAGCCGGGTAAGTACGATTTGGTGCTCGATCCCAGTCACCTGTGGCTAACCATCCATGAGAGCGTCGGCCATCCGCTGGAGCTCGATCGGGTGCTCGGCTACGAGGCCAACTTCGCTGGCACCAGTTTCGCGACCCTGGATAAGCGTGAGAACAAGTTCCAATACGGTTCGGACAAGGTCAATCTGTTTGCCGATCGTGTTCAGGACGGCAGCCTAGGCAAGGTCGCCTATGACGATGAAGGCGTTGGGACCAAGCGCTGGGATCTGATCAGAGATGGCGTGTTGGTCAACTACCAGGCCATCCGCGATCAGGCTCATATAATTGGCGAGAAGGAATCGCACGGCTGCTGCTACGCCGATTCCTGGTCTTCGGTGCAGTTCCAGCGCATGCCCAACGTTTCGCTGGAAGCGGGCGAAGAGAAGATGTCGCCAGAGCAGATGATCGCCGATGTCGAAGACGGCATCTACATCGTCGGCGCCGGCTCCTTCTCGATCGATCAGCAGCGCTACAACGCACAGTTCGGTGGCCAAATGTTCTACGAGATCAAGGACGGCAAGATCACCGAGCAGATTGAAGATGTGGCTTACCAAATGCGCACGCCAGAGTTCTGGAATGCCTGCGTGGGCATCTGCGACGAATCTGATTACCGCCTAGGCGGATCGTTCTTCGACGGCAAGGGGCAACCCTCGCAGATATCGGCTGTCTCCCACGGCTCGGCCACTGCCCGTTTCAATGAAATCAACGTCATTAACACCGCCCGCAGTCTCGGTTGAACTGAGCGCGATAAGCACTAGATATCAAGGAGTTGGCTATGAGCATGCTCAGCGAAAAACAGGCGCGAGAGATTCTAGACAAAGTAGTGAAGTTGTCCAAAGCGGACGAATGCACCGCCTCACTAACCGGGACCAAAGACGGCAATATACGTTTTGCCTTAAACAACGTATCCACTAGCGGAATCGTCAGCGATATCCAGCTGGCCGTGCAGGTGGCCTACGGCAAGAAAGTCGGCGTGGCGACCATTAATGAGTTCGATGACGCCGCGCTAGCGCGCGTTGTTGCTCGGGCTCAGGAGTTGGCTCAGCTAGCGCCAGAAAATGATGAATTTATGCCCGCGCTTGGTAAGCAGCAATACAAGTCCAGCGCACCGGCTTTCGTTAAGGCTTCATCGACGGTAAAACCGGAGTACCGCGCCCAGGTGGCGGTGGACTCGATTGAACCGTGCAAGTCCGACGAATTGGTTGCTGCCGGCTTTTTCACCGACAACACCAGCTTTTCGGCCTTCGCCACCAGTACCGGCAACTTCGGCTATCACAAGTCGACCACCGTGGATTACACCTGCACGGTGCGTACCGATGACGGTACCGGTTCGGGCTGGGTCAACAGCAACGTTGCCGACGTGAACGACTTCAGCGCCAAGTCCTCGGTCAGCCGGGCGATTGCCAAAGCCAAGGGTTCGGTCGATGCCAAGGCGATCGAGCCGGGTAAGTACACCGTTATCTTGGAGCCCGCCGCGGCTTCCGGTCTGGTCGGTTTCATGCTGTTGGGATTCGACGCCCGTCAGGCCGACGAGGGCCGCAGCTTTTTGTCGAAGAAGGGCGGCGGCACCAAGATGGGTGAACAGATGTTCGACAAGCGCATCAACATCGCGGCTGACCCGTGGGATGAGCGCGCGCCGGTGCAGCCTTGGGACTCGGAAAATCGCCCGCGCAGCAAGATGCCGATTGTTGACGACGGCAAAATCGTCTACATGAACTATTCGCGCTACTGGGCGAAGAAGCAGGAGGTCGACGCGGGCGGTCAGCCTGGCAACATCCTGATCGCCGGCGGCAGCAAGAGCACCGACGAGTTGGTTGCCAGCACCAAGCGCGGCATCCTGGTGACGCGCACCTGGTATATCCGCATGGTTGATCCGCAATCGGTGTTGCTGACTGGTTTGACTCGCGACGGCACCTTCTACATTGAAGACGGCGAGATCAAGTACCCGATCAAGAATATGCGCTTCAATGAGTCGCCAGTGATCATGCTCAACAACGTCGAAGAACTCGGCATTCCCGAGCGTTCGGTGATGGGCGGTGGCGGGCCCAACGGCCAGCCGGTCGTGATGATGATGCCGGCGATGAAGATCCGCGACTTTACCTTTACCTCGCTGTCGGATGCAGTTTAGGTAGAGCAGGGCCGAGGGCTGAGTAGAGCGCCGTAACGCGCGAAATCAGCCTTCGGAACTGAGTTTCTCAGCCTTCAATACTGCTGAGGTCGGAGCAGTATGCTTTGCCTCAGCCCTCAGCCCTAGCGGAGCCCCCCAATGCATCGACGTAAATTTCTAACCCTCACCGGCATCGGTGCCGGCGCCCTGGTCATTCCAATCAGCGGTCGCTT
>QIMA01000268.1 GCA_003233535.1 Rhodanobacteraceae bacterium | reverse complement strand
CCGATTGCCAGTGAGATCCACGAAGGGGTCGTCTTTTCCAATCGTGACAAACGCACGTTACTCGACAAATTCGCTACCCTGTTTCTGTCCGTCGTCGATCAGTTTGATGAACAGGGTGTGTTGTTGATTGCTGACGCCTATTATGCAGAGCCTTTAGATATGCGCACAGCTCATCTCCATTTGAGGCTGGAGCCCTATAGCATGCAGATCTGAGATCCTCGCACTCCGCATAACGCTGCGGTATGTCTGTCGGACGGTGGCATTGCCGCTGCCGCAACTCCGGAGGCATCATGCTCGTTCACTACGTCACATCTCCAGTATCATACTCTCGACTACAGTCAACGCCCTGCTGGCCCTATTTGGATGATTTCACCGACTGGCTCGCCGAGAAGCGTTTCACGAGAACCACGGTACAACTCTACCTGTTCGGGATCCCACCACTTGGCCAATGGTTGGTGTCGAACGCGATCTCAGTTCCTGATTTCGACAACCATAGTTTGACTGCTTTCCGGCGCGAGCGCGGAGAAGTCGGCAAGCTGTATCACAGCAACGGACGCAAACTTAAAGCAGCTTTCATCGGTGCGCATCGATTCCAGGAATTCTTGGTTGCGCGCAATATTGTGGCGAAGCCCTCATCCTTGCTTCCTGTATCACCGCTACTTTCAGAGTTTGAACAATGGATGTCAGTTCATCGTGGCCTACGGAAGAGCACACTTTCCAGCTATGCACGGTACATAAAGAAATTTATTGCTACATTGGGTCACGAGCCAGAGACCTATGATGCTTCTGGTATTCGCGACTACTTCCAGGACTATGCCCGGCGCTCCAACGTGCCGTCCATGCGGCTTGCAGCAACCTCCATTCGAGCGTTCTTGATCTACCTGGTTGCTTCTGGGCGTTGCGACAGCACTCTGTCAGGTGTCGTGCCAACGATCGCGGAATGGCGTCTGTCACCTTTACCTCGATACCTTGCCAGCAAGGATGTCGAGCAGTTGATCCAATCGTGCGACGGGCTGATCAAGACAATGCGCCGCGATCGCGCAGTTCTCCTATTACTTGCGCGGCTGGCACTTCGTGCAGGTGATGTCGCGACGCTTGAACTTGCCGATATCGACTGGCATGAAGGACGCATCCGTGTCTCGGGTAAAAACCGACGTGAGTTCTGGTTGCCGCTAACGCAAGAGCTTGGCGATGCGCTTGTAGACTATTGGCAGAACGAGCGGCACGAGTCCGATGAGCCAAGCTTTTTTCTCAAGTGTATTGCTCCGACTGGCCCACTCAGTACCTCCGTTGTTTCCTCTATCGTGCACCGAGCGATCATCCGCGCTGGTATTGATGCGCCATCGAGAGGGGCACACCTACTACGCCACTCCGCCGCTACCGCGATGCTCGCAAACGGTGCCAACCTTGAACAAATCGGCTCCGTACTACGCCACGTCAACCTGGACACCACTGCCATCTATGCGAAGGTCGATATCGGTCTGTTGGGCGAGGTCATGGCTCCATGGCCATCCGATAGGGAAGCTGTCGACTGCAGCGTGTCGCTAGATACGGGGCATGGAGTAGGCACATGTTGAGCAGAATGATGGACGACTACATCGCACTGCGCCATGCCAGCGGATTCAAGTGTGTTGATGTCGAGAAACAGCTTCGCAGCTACATCCGTTTCACGCACGAGCAAGGTCACTCCGATGAGCACCTGTGCGCCGCAATGGTAATCGAGTGGGCGAAGCTTGGGCGCAGCCCTCGGACCCGTTATCGCCGGTTTCGCACGATATCGATGTTCGCTGATTACCTCCGAGTGGAGGATGAGCGTCACGATCCCATGCCACTCGATGCCTTTCCGGCTGTACATTCGCAACGTTGCCCACCGCGCATATTCTCGCCTGTGGAGATGGCTAGAGTGCTGAGCGTCACAGACACACTCGTCCCCGTGATCTCAATACGGCCGCTGATGTATCGAACGCTCTTCGGACTCCTTTTCGCCACCGGCATGCGGATCAGCGAAGCGTTGCATCTTCGGCTAGAGGACGTACAGCCAGACGGGCTGATGATCCACAAGACCAAGTTCGGCAAGAGTCGTCAGTTGCCAATGCATCCGAGTACGGCAGCGGAACTTGAGAAATACCTGCTCATACGCCGGAACCTGCCTGCTGAAAGCGATCAGCTGTTCTTGTCTTGGCGTTGGTACCGTCCCATGGGAGTCGCCACAGTGCGGCGAACATTCCAGGTGTTGTGCGACCGTGCCGGTATCCACGGCTCTGGCGGACGACGCAAGCCTCGTCTGCACGATCTCAGACACAGCTTCGCAGTGCATGCACTGGTGCGGTGTCAAGCGGAACGCGACGGTGTCAATCGGCACATGCTCGCGCTGTCGACCTACCTGGGGCATGTCTCGATCAGTTCGACCTATTGGTATCTTGAGCAAACGCCGGAGTTGCTTCGTGGAATAGCAGACGCGTGCGAACCGCAGTTGCCCGAGGGGCTGCAATGAGCGCCCTGGCTCCGCACGTAGCCGCTTATCTACGTGAACGGTTGCCGGTTGAGCTCGGTGCAAGCCAGCATACCTGCGAGACCTATTCACACGCTCTGAGACTGTGGTTCGAGTTCACCGCTAGTCGACATAGTGTCTCACCCTGTGATCTTCAGCTAGAGAATCTGGACGCTGCAACGGTAGCCGCATTCTGCGAGCACCTGGAGCTGGCGCGAGGTAATACTGAACGAACCCGCAATGCCAGACTAGCAGCCATCAAGGCGTTCATGCGCTTCATCGAATATCGGGTACCGGCAATGCTTGATCATGTACGACGGATCCGTGCCATTCCGAGAAAGCGGACCGACGAGGTGCTTGTTGGATATCTTGACCGACCTCAGGTTGAAGCGATTCTGAACGCCCCAATATTGGAAACACGCAGTGGCATCCGCGATCGGGCAATGATGCACTTGTGCCTGGCGGCCGGCCTTCGTGTCTCAGAACTGGTGACACTGCCGTCTAGTGCAGTAACTCTGCACGCAGAGGCCTCTGTGCATGTCATGGGCAAGGGCCGCCGCGAACGCGCTCTTCCGTTGTGGAAAGAGGCGGCGCGTGATCTACGTGCATGGCGAGATGTACGCGGAAGCAGCGTCGCGCACGAGTTCTTTCTGAACGCGCGCGACGGGCCCATGACCCGTTCCGGGTTTGAATACGTGCTGAGAAAGCACGTCGCGAGGGCAGCCGTGTCTTGTCCGTCACTGGTGGGAAAAAAGGTCAGTCCACATGTGCTGAGACACACTTGCGCCATGACGGTTCTGCAGGCAACTGGCGACATCCGCAAGGTCTCGCTATGGCTTGGGCATGCTGGTTTAAACACTACACAGATTTACCTGAGAGCAGATCCCACAGAGAAACTCTCAGTCGTGGAAGCGATGATTCCACCCAAATTGCGCAGGGGCAGATTCAAGGCAAGCGATGAGCTCATCCACATCCTGACCGGCAAATAGTTATGCGGAGTGGTGCCAGTATCCAACATCGTCTACAGCGGAATGAGATGCTGGCACACTACATATCCAAAGGCTCTGCATAATAGGCATCAGCAATCAACAACACACCGTGTTCATCAAACTGATCGACGACGGACAGAAACAGGGTGGCGAACTTATCGAGTAACGTGCGTTTGTCAC
>QIMA01000350.1 GCA_003233535.1 Rhodanobacteraceae bacterium | reverse complement strand
ACAGGCAATGGACAGCTGAGTTGGCGGGTCAGCAGCTGGTGCAGGTAGGCGAGGCATTTCGGGCTGATTCACGGATACTAGGGGCCAGTCTGTCGACTGGGGTGCCGGGGGTTAGCTACGGCAGCGTTGAAGAGCTTGGTCTACCGGAGGCAGCAGTGAACGATGACGATGAATTTCTCGCCAACGTCGCAGCCGTAGATGCACACTTTCTGCAAACCTTCGGTATACAGACGATCTCTGGACGATCGATTGAGAGCGCTGATGACCTCACTCGCGAGGCCGTTGCAATCGTCGACCAAGTCTTGGTCGAGCGGCTGTTTGAGGGCAGGGATCCGCTGGGCAGGACACTGTTGCTGGACGCTGGTTCTGACCAGCCGCGGCCGGTTACGGTGGTTGGCGTGGTGCCGTCGCTACAGCTGGCTGGGGCGAGTTCCGAACCGCGGCCCAGCATGCTGACTTCCATTCGCCAGTTTCCTAGCACCAGCGCGTTTTTGACGATACGTCCGCGCACAAGCTCGGCGGCCCTGCTCAAAGACCTGCCCGAGATTCTCGACAAGCGGGCTCCGGACGCGATGCTTTTTCGCAGCCGAACTCTGGACGAGGCGATGAGCGCAACGCAGATTGATGCGCTGACCCTGGCACGCGTGTTCTCGGCAGTAGGATTCGTCGCGTTGTTCCTGGCGGTCACGGGTCTTTACGGCGTGTTGGCGTACCGGATCAGGCAACGCACCCGCGAGATCGGCGTGCGCCGCGCCTTGGGTGAAAGCTCAGCGTCGTTAATACGCGGTCTGGGCACGAAGGTCGCGTGGCAGCTAGCCATTGGTCTCACGATCGGACTACTGCTGGCTAGTCCGTGGTCGATGGCGCTGGAAGACCCTGCCCTGCGGACCGAAGGCATTGAGCCCAGCGCTTTCTTGGTTACTGCGGCGACGCTAATCATCGCCACCCTGATCGCCATGTTGGTTCCGATGTGGCGCGCCCTAAAAATCGAGCCCTCTGTTGCGCTACGTGACGACTAGTCGAGTGCGAGGGCCATTACCCGGAGGTTCCGGCACCATATGCGCTCTCGGCAACCTGTGTCGTCTCCAACGACGGTACTTAATGCAATTCAGCGGCCGTTGCCGGCTGGGCAGTCGGGTGACTCGATATGCCTAGTTGAGTTTGATCGGTCGCGCTTTTCTACGGCCGATTTTCGATCTGCCGGAATCGACCAGCCACCTCAGATTGCGCAAAGTGTGGCTAAGCGTCAAGCCGAGTTCTTGGTCGGTCGCATAGCGGCGAGATCCCGTTTGGCTGCTTTGGGAATTGTTCAGACGCAAGTGGGCATTGGCTCCGCCAGACAACCGATCTGGCCCGCGGGCGTGGTCGGCAGCATTTCCCATACCGACTCAATGGCTGCTGCTGTTGTTTTACCGGCCAATCGCTGTGTAGGTGTCGGCATTGATCTTGAGCAGGTCGCAGATGCGCAGAATCAGGCGGCGCTGCTGAGCGTGGTCAATCAGCGCGAGCTCGCACAACTAAGCAGATCGTCGAACATGATGCCGTTGGCGACGCTGCTGACGATCGTATTTTCTGCGAAAGAGAGCTTTTACAAAGGCGCGTACGGTGTCGTTAGGCGCTTCTTCGATTTCGATTGCGCTGAGTTGTCCGGCATTAACGTGCGCTGCGGTTGGCTCTGCCTCAAGCTGACCGAGGACTTGTGCGCAGAATTACCGTGCGGCAGCGAACATCGCGTTCATTTCGAATTGATAGAGCCACAGGTTGTGATTACCAGCTACTGCTGGCTTCGACGTGACTAAGGGCCATGCCGCTTACGGCGAAAGCTATCCAATCAAGCGGCGCTGCGGCCTTGCCACCTAGGCCATTGCGGCCGCACCCACCACCAGCTCAACAAGACCAGCAAGCCAAATCCGCTGTAGGCCAGGGTGAAGACGATCGGTGGTGCCTGGTAATACAACAGCGTCTCAAGCCAGTAGGCGATAAAGCTGCCCGGATAAGTGGCATCGCCGGCCAATCCACGCAGCCACATTTCCAGGGTCGTCAGCGGGCATTCTTGACCCATCCAGGCCTGAGCTACGACCACGCCAATAGCACCCAAGTGCGCGATTCGGAACAGTGGTCGGCGTACCCAAGACCAACTGCGCCAGCCGCCGATAAAGATCAGCACCAAGCCGATCACCACGAATACGACGAAGCCCACGTGCAGCAGCAGGATTAGATCGGCGAGCAAACGGTACAGGGCGGGCATCAGCAGCTCCGAGTCAGACGTCAGCATAATTACCACGTTCATTGCGAACGCAAACCCAACAGGTGGCGCGGACAGGTTCGATTGGGTTAGTATTTCTCTATTTCTCTGGAGATATAGAGATATGAACGACGCCGACGCGCTGCAAGCATTGCGAGGACTGGCTCAGGCAAACCGACTAGCGGCCTATAGATTGTTGGTTCAGACCGGTCCGGATGGTTTGACCGTAGGCGAGCTACGCGAACGCCTAGCCATGCCTTCGGCGACGATGAGCGCTCATCTCAATCAGCTGCGCGCTGCAGGCTTGGTCAGTGACCGCCGGGTAGGCCGAACGATTTGGGTCCGCGCCAACTATGCGCGGATGCAAGAACTGCTCGCCTATCTCACCGAAAATTGTTGTGCTGGCGATCGCTGCGAGTTGTCGCAAACAGCAACAGTGGCGCCGCTTAAGCTGCTGTTTGTATGCGTGGAGAACTCCAACCGCAGCCAAATGGCCGAGGCCTTTGCCAGAATCGAAGGGGGCAAAGAGGTTGAAGCCTACAGCGCCGGGTCGCGACCTTCAGGTCGGGTCAATCCCAGAGCTATTGCGGCAATGAAGGGCTACGATTATGACCTTAGCGCACATAGCTCGAAATCACTTGAAGAGATCGCCGGGATCGAGTTCGACGCCGTGGTGACCATGGGCTGCGGCGATAACTGTCCCTGGGTGCCCGCGCGGCAACGGATGGACTGGGCGTTGCAGGATCCGCGCGACCTCGATGAGAAGGCCTATCTGGGCGTGCGCGATGAGATCCGCGATCGGGTTAAAGCGCTCTTGGAGTCCCTGTGATGAGCAAAAGCCGTCTTTCATTTCTGGATCGCTACCTGACGGGCTGGATTTTTTTTGCTATGGCGATTGGTGTCAGCTTGGGCAGCCTGTTTGAGGGTCTGCCGGTCTGGCTCAACAGTCTGTCGGTAGGTTCGACCAATATCCCGATTGCCATTGGTCTAATTGTGATGATGTACCCGCCGTTGGCTAAGGTCAGGTATGAAGAACTGCCCGAGGTATTCAAGGACAAACGCATTCTTGCGCTGTCGCTGATTCAAAACTGGATAATCGGCCCGGTGTTGATGTTCGTCCTGGCCATCGTGTTCCTGGCCGACAAGCCCGAGTACATGACCGGACTGATCCTCATCGGGCTGGCGCGCTGCATCGCCATGGTTTTGGTGTGGAACCAGATTGCCGGCGGCAACAACCAGTACGTGGCCGGGCTGGTCGCGTTTAATAGCATCTTCCAGATCTTATTTTTCAGCGTGTATGCGTGGATCTTTCTCGGCTTGCTGCCGCCACTATTCGGCCTGCAGAGCAGTGTGATTGATGTCAGCTTCATCGGCATTGCGCAGTCCGTGCTGATCTACCTGGGTATCCCATTCCTGGCC
>QIMA01000151.1 GCA_003233535.1 Rhodanobacteraceae bacterium | reverse complement strand
GGTCGCCGCCGCCCGATACGTACCCGGACAGGGGTGCTCTGGCAGTTCGGTCCAAGCAATACCGGCGACCGCATCCTGTGAGTCGTTGAGCGCGATTGCGCCGTGCCAGCAGCCTTTGCTGAGTGCGAACTGGCGCTTGCCATCGACCACACCGACAACCGCGACGCCATCGCAGACCACGATCTGATCGTCAACAATGCCGCCGGCCTGGCCAAACACCGCCGGCCCTGGCCAGCGGCAAAGCGTCGGGAGTCATCAGACTTTCGGCGGACACCGTTGCAGCACTCGAAAACCCCAACAGCAACACTACGCGCGACGCAAAATTCATCGTTTCACCGATCGACCTAGCTGCCCACAGACTAACTCAAGCCAAGTGGCGTTATTGTTCATCAACCTGCCTGCTGAACACAGTTATGCCTGTCATCGAAGCCGAGACCCATGAATCGAAGCAAATTCGCAGATTTTCAGCCCGGTCATACACCCTCAGCCCTAAGTTTGCTTGCACCACCCACCCCACGCCGCTATAGTGGCGGGTCTAGTCGGGGACTAGCCTCGACTTACCTCGCTTCACCGCATCTGCGGGAAGCTCTCTGCCATGAGGATGAGCATGCGCCATTACGAAGTTGTATTCATGGTCCATCCGGACCAAAGCGAGCAAGTGCCCGCAATGATCGAGCGCTACCGCGCGCTGATCGAAACCGACGGTGGTCAGATCCACCGCCTGGAAGATTGGGGTCGTCGCCAGTTGGCCTACCCGATCGCGCGCTTGGTTAAGGCGCACTACGTGATGATGAACATCGAAGTCGAGCAGGCCGCGCTGAACGAGCTGCAGAGCGCCTTCCGTTTCAATGATGCGGTGCTTCGTCACCTGATCATTGCGACCAAGGAACCCGAGACCGAGATGTCCTTGATCATGAAGAACAAGGACGAGAAGCCGCGTCGTCGTGATGATAACGACAGCAGCGACAACAATCGCGGTGAGCGTCGCCCACCTCCCACTGAGCCCGAAAGCGAAAGCAAGCCGGAACCCAGTGAGAGCGTCAGCGACGAGCCCAAATCCGAAGAAGCTTCGGCCTGATCACGAGGAGTACTAGACCATGTCGCGTTTCTTCCGTCGTAAAAAGTTCTGCAAATTCACCGCTGAAGGCGTCACTTCGATCGATTACAAAGATCTGAACACGCTGAAGCAGTACGTCAGTGAGTCCGGCAAGATCGTTCCGAGCCGCATCACCGGCACCAAGGCCCGTTACCAGCGTCAGTTGGCAACGGCTATCAAGCGCGCCCGATTCTTGGCGCTGCTGCCCTACACTGACAACCACGGCTAAGCCAAGGAGGATCGACGATGGAACTGATCCTGATCCAGAAGGTGAAGAATCTGGGTAGCCTGGGCGACCGGGTTAACGTGAAGGCCGGCTACGGCCGAAACTATTTAGTCCCCTACGGCAAAGCGGTGCCGGCTACTAAGTCGAACATCGAAACCTTCGAAGCTCGACGTGACGAGTACGAAGATAAAGCCCGTCAGTCTCTGTCTGCCGCCGACACGCGGCGCGACAAGTTGGAGTCTGGCGAGGTTACGATCGCCGCCAATGCCAGTGCCGAAGGCAAGCTTTACGGCTCAGTCGGCCCCGCCGAAATTGCCGAAGCCTTTACCGCTGCCGGCATTCCGGTGGAGAAGAGTGAAGTGGTGTTGGGCGAAGGTCCGCTCCGCCGTGTGGGCGAGTTTGAAGTCGACATTCGCCTGCACGCTGACGTGCAGTTACGGGTCAAGGTGAACGTCGTCGCCGAGTAAGACAAGCGCATCACCGGTTGTACCCGTCTCGGGGCGCCTAGTGCGCCCCGAGTCGTTTCTAGAGGCAGTGCCCAGTAGCCATTCCAGTAGCCAGGAGAGCAGTGCGCGGCACCCTCTGGAGTGCGCTGGCCTGACAGCGCTTTGCTTCTCCGTGCTTGACTTCAACCGTCCATCAACGAGATTGTCAGCCAATCTGGACCCGGCGAACGAGGATTCTCGCCGACTGACGGCATACGCCTGCGCCACGCAAACGACGTGAACCGTGCATGGAATCGAAAACAGCGGTCGATATCGACGCCGGTTTCGCGCCCCAACCCTCGCTAGGCGTAAACTCCCACTCCGCTTCAAGCACAGTTGCCCGCCTTGTCCAACAATTTCCGACCCCAGCGCGATGAACCACCGGCCCACCTGAAAACAATGCCTTTCTCGGTGGAAGCCGAGCAGGCCTTGATCGGCGGCATGATGCTGGTGGATGAGGCCTACGACCGGGTTACCGGCCGGGTCCGCGAGGACGATTTCCATCGCCGCGAACACAGCCTGATATTCAAGGCCATTTCCGAGCTAAAGGAAAAGGCGAAGCCGGCCGACCCGATCTCGGTCGCCGAGCATTTGGACCGTCAGCATTGGCTGGAAGACGCCGGCGGGCTGGCCTATCTGGTGGAACTGGCCAACAACACGCCGGGCGCGGCGGGCATCGTGGCGCATGCCGATATCGTTCGCGACAAAGCCGTGCTGCGGGCGCTGCTGGATGCCGGCACCAACATTGTCGACAACATTTACCGGCCGGAGGGGCGCACGACACGCGAACTGCTGAATCTGGCCGAAGAACAGGTTTTCCGGATTTCGCAGCTAGGTGAGAAAGCAGCCGGCGGCTTCCAGAGCATGCGCGAAATGCTCGGCGAGGCCTACCGCACGATCGAGCAGCGCTTCAACGACCCAAAGGACGTAACCGGCTTAGCGACCGGATTCACCGACTTCGACAAGATGACCAGCGGTCTGCATCCGGGCGACTTGGTCATCGTTGCCGCACGCCCGTCCATGGGCAAGACCGCATTCTCGATGAATATCGCCGAATATGCGTCGATTCGCTCGGGCCTGCCGGTCGC
This sequence comes from Rhodanobacteraceae bacterium, assembly GCA_003233535.1. Lineage (GTDB taxonomy): Bacteria > Pseudomonadota > Gammaproteobacteria > Xanthomonadales > SZUA-5 > SZUA-5. The sequence continues at coordinate 780 of QIMA01000151.1, read as the reverse complement.
CGTTTTCAGTATGGAAATGAGCGCGAGTCAGCTCACTATGCGTGTGCTATCGAGCCTGTGCCGCATTGATCAAGGGCGGCTTCGATCCGGCAATCTCGACGATATCGAATGGACCCGCTTGGCCGACCATCTGAAAATGATCAGCCAAGCCAAGCTATTCGTCGACGATAGCGCGGCGCTGAGCCCGGCCGAGATGCACGGCAAAGCACGTCGACTCAAGCGCGAGCACGGCCTAGGCTTAATCGTGGTCGATTACCTGCAGCTGATGCAGGTACCGGGTTCCAACGAGAATCGGACCACCGAAATTTCCGCGATCTCGCGTGGCCTTAAGGCCATGGCCAAAGAACTGAGCGTACCCGTGATCGCCCTGTCTCAGCTTAACCGCGGCGTTGAGCAGCGCGCAGATAAGCGTCCAATGATGTCGGATTTGCGCGAATCCGGATCCATTGAGCAGGACGCCGATCTGGTCTCGATGCTCTACCGCGACGAGTACTACAACCCGGAAAGTGCCGACAAGGGTATGGCCGAGTTGATCATTACCAAACAACGTAATGGCCCCACCGGCACGATCAAACTAACCTTCCGCGGCCAATACACCCGCTTCGACAATCATCAGCCCGCGCCGTTTCATGATTAGCTAGGGGCTGAGAAAGGGGGAAGGGCCCAGGGCAGAGGGCCTAGGGATGCGCTCGGCGAAAACCGGCCGGAATTGGCGGACCAACTCGCGCTGGTTACAGATTCTGCTCTAGCAGTGGCCCATTTCCCCTGAACCATTCCTTC
>QIMA01000329.1 GCA_003233535.1 Rhodanobacteraceae bacterium | reverse complement strand
CTAACTCGTGACTCACGGCGAAGAGGGGGGCGGTGTTTCTCGCTGGGTGCGGCGCACATTTAGTAATCTCCCACCACTAGTAGATGGGGGTGTTGTGTTGCGGTCCGCTTGCCTGGAGAGCGGCGAAGGCGTGTGAGGCGCGTAGCGGTGGTTTCATACGGCTAGCAGATCGGAGGGAGCAGATCGGAGGGAGCAGATCGCGCCACGGCGCGATCATTCTCACAAGTTGAACGGGCGGCGGCCGCAGCAGAACTACATGAAACTGCGGGCTGGCGCGGGGAAGCCTAGCTAACCGCCGTTCACGCCGTAGATCAGGGCTCCACGAATAGCGGCATCAACGGAGTCGCGCGCGTTGACGCGCATGGCCTGCCATTCCCCGCGGGTGTGACACACCTTACGCGTGATCCGGCTGCCAGTGATCTTTTGCTTCTTGCAGACCACCGCATCGTGATTCCACTTCTCCTCCATGCTCAGACCCTTGCTGTCTTCTCCCTTGGAGATGACCGTGGACAGTGAGTGCGGCGTACCGCGTTCTTTGCTGCCGCGTTCATTCTCAGCTGGATTGCCCAGATTGGCGACTGTGACGTCGGTATCCGGGGGGATGTCGGGTTTCGGTGTGGCCTGGTCATCTGCCAGCGCGGCTGACGATGCGAACAGCAGGGCGATCGCGATGCCAACGGTGGGTGTAGTCATGCTTTGCTCCACGAGCGCGTTCTGTATCGCGGCCCTGGTTGTGTCGTCGACGTGGACCGCGTTGCCCTACTTTAACGTTGTTTAGTTTTCTGAGCGGCTCAATTACCGCTTATTGACTGCGGCAAGCCAGTCCCGCCACATTCTGGTTGCTAGCCCTTCGGCGTAGCGTCGGCATCTTCAACGATGCTCGGTGAAGTGCAGCGCCGCCTCGGTTGGGCGGCGCTGCCGGGTGGCTTACGCCGCGTGGGCGGTTTGCGTAGCCTCGACGCTCTTGCGTGGGCCTTCGCGCAGGGCCACACGGACCCGATCAATGACCAAGTCAACCTCGGCACTGGTAACCAAGAAGCTGGGCGTGAAGCGCAGCGAATTGACGCCGCCGTGGATGACGCCCAAACCGTGCTTGCGCAGATATTCCTCGGTGCTGCCGGCGCCGTAGCACTTGAACTCGTCGGACAGTTCGCAGGAAAACAGCAAACCGGTGCCCTGGACCTTGGTGATCCAGCCGGGCAGTTCGGCCTTTAGCGCTTCCAACTTGGCGACGAACTCCTGTCCGCGCTCGACGATATTGCGTCGCACCGCTGGGGTGAGCGCATCGAGTACTGCTAGGGCTACGTCCATGGCGCGCGGGTTGGTGGTCATGGTGTTGCCATAAACGCCCTTGCGATACAGCCCTGCTGCGCGTTCGTTCACAGCGAGCACGCTGAGCGGATACTGACCGGCGTTGAGCGCTTTGGAATAGGTCTCCATGTCCGGTGCTTCCAGGCCCTCAAAGCCTGGATAGTCGACGACCGAAACGACGCCATGGGCGCGCAAACCGGCCTGAATGGAATCGACCAGCAGTAACGTGCCGTGGGCTTTAGTCAGTTCCCGCGCAGCGGCGTAGAACTCGGGGGTCACGCCTCGGCCAGGATCGCCTTCACCCATCACCGGCTCGAGGAACATCGCTTCGACGTACCAGCCTTCGCGGTCAGCTTGGGCGAAGGTCTCGCGCAGTTGCTTGATGCTGTAGGGCTCGATAGTTAGCAGTTGCGCGGCGTGGTGCTTGTAGCTGGCCAAATGCTTGGCGTACGAGCCCGCCGAGGCGTCGGAGTAAAACGCCGGCAGTTCGGTACGCCCGTGGAAGGCGCCTTTGACGGCGATGCGTTTGACGAGCTTGCCCTCGTGACGGCCGCCAGGATCGGTCTGCACTTTGGTGTTCACGTCGGCGATACGGCCGGCCAAGCTGACCGACTCCGAGCCTGAGTTCAGGCACAGGAAGTGGCTGTACGGGCAGCCGCCGCGCTTGTGGCCGATTTCCTTGCGCAGGGCACGTTCCAGGCGCGCTTGGCTGATATTGGCAGTCATCACGTTGGCCATCACGTGCGGGCGTGCCATGGCTTCGATAACCGTATCCGGTGCATGACCCATGCCGAGCATGCCGTAGCCGCCGTTGTCGTGCAGAACAGCACCCTTGAGGGTGACGATCCAGGAGCCGCGCGCGGCCAGGGACACGTACGGATTAGTCGCGTCATCGTCGTAGAAATTAACGTAGCCAGCCTGAATCTGGTTGACTTGCTCGGTCTCGCTGAGCGCCAGCAGTGCCGGCTCTTCCGTGCGCAACTGCTGAAAGCTCGCACACGCGTCGTCGACGGCGCGACCGAGGTTAGCGTCGGCCGCGGCAAACTTCGTAATGACGGCGTCATCGAGTCCGGTGGTGAGGGCTGGGCCACCGTGGCCGCGCATCGCCTGCAGTTTTTCGATCAGTTGCATAGGGGCGTCCTCCGTCGCGGCGCAAAGCTGCACCGTTCTTGGTAAAAAATAGGGATCGGTCAATGATATCACGCGTGCCTGAATGCACGTCTTCCAAGTCCCCGTGCGTGCGCGGTTCTTGCTACTCTGCGCGCCCGCTTTTTCTCGACTATGAAGTGTCTAACCCTGACCACATCGACCACTACGATTTCGATCTGCCAGCTGAGTTAATTGCACAAACGCCGGCTGTGCAGCGACGCGATTCTCGGCTGTTGCTGATCGATCCGCGGACGCAGTCTTTGATCGACAGCCAATTCGCTCAGCTGCCGCAGCAAGTGCGTGCCGGCGACTTGCTGGTGTTCAACGACACCCGGGTCATCCCGGCGCGGCTGTTTGGTCGCCGACCCAGCGGTGGCAAGGTCGAGCTGCTCTTGGAACGCTTGCTCGACGAAAGCCAGGCGTTGATGCAGCTGCGCGCGAGCAAGAAACCCAAGCCAGATGAGCTGCTGCAGATCGAAGGCGATGCGCAGCTCCGTGTGATCGGTCGCCTAGACAGCTTTTTCGTTGTCGAGTCTGTCCTTGAGTCTATGCAGTCCTTACTCGACCGTGTCGGTCACGTTCCGCTGCCGCCCTACATTGAACGGGTCGATGCTGATGCCGATCAGGAGCGCTACCAGACCGTTTATGCGCGAGAACGCGGCGCGGTCGCTGCCCCCACCGCCGGTCTGCATTTCGATCAGCGGATGTTAGATCAGCTGCAGGCTGCCGGCGTGGAATCCGGGTATCTAACGCTGCACGTAGGCGCCGGTACTTTCCAGAATCTTCGCGGCGATACGGTGGATGAGATCACTCTGCACGCCGAGCGCTACAAGATTAGCGCGCAGTTGGCCGCGCAGATCGCCACGGCCAAGGCAGCCGGCCGGCGTGTGGTCGCGGTGGGAACGACTAGTCTGAGGGCTCTGGAAAGCGCCGCAGCCGAGTCGGGCACGGTCAGCCCAAGCGCCGGAGAAACCTCGCTGTTCATTTACCCCGGTGGCCCACCCATTCGGGTGGTCGATGCGCTGTTGACCAACTTTCATTTGCCCAAGTCATCGCTGTTGATGCTGGTCAGCGCATTTGCCGGTACCGATTTCGTACTCAGCGCCTACGAGCACGCGGTGGCGCAGCGTTATCGCTTTTTCTCGTATGGTGACGTCATGTTTATCCCCAGCAAAGCGAGGCCCAGCACGTGAGTCGATTCCCCTTCAGCCTGCTAAAGACCGATG
>QIMA01000416.1 GCA_003233535.1 Rhodanobacteraceae bacterium | reverse complement strand
ACCGAAGCCGAGTATTTTTGGTGGCTGCATGCTGATAGCCGGCCGGCAGAGAATGCATTTACTGCTCTCGCGCAGTCGCTGCGCGCACATCCCAGTGCATTGCATTGGTTCGCGCTGCGCTTCTTCGATGGCCCATGGCTGACCCGGATCAACGCCGCCGGGGCGAACTGGCGTTCCAGACGCTTCAGCTTGCCCTTCGGTGATCAGGGTTTATGCATGGCCAAGGCACAGTTTCACAGGCTCGGTGGTTTTGATGAGTCAGTGTCGTTGGGCGAAGACCTATCGTTAGTGATGCGCGCGCGCGTTGCCGGAATCGCGCTGCAAGAGGTTCCGGCGACGGTCCAGACCAGCGCTCGGCGCTACAGCCAGAAAGGCTGGCTGAGCACCACGCTGCGGCATCTTTGGCTGACCTGGCGGCTTAGCCGCGCGGAAAGGGCTCGATATGCTCGGTGAGTCCAGCCAGCCTGAAACCGCCATTGCGCTGTTCGTAAAAACGCCGGGGCTGTCGCCGCTGAAGACCCGTTTGGCCGCGACCATTGGCACCGCGCAGGCGCTGCGTCTTTATCGGCTGTGTCTGCGTTGCGTTGACCAAGCGGTTGATCGCGCCTGCGCGCAGAATGGTCGACTTCGACCCTATTACGCGGTCGCCGAACCGGCCGCCATCGATCACCCGCGCTGGCGGCGACGTGCGCGCGTCGGTCAAGGTGAAGGCGACTTAGGTCAGCGTCTGGCGCACGTGCACGAGACGCTTGCGCAGCGCCACAACCAGGTGATGGTGGTGGGTGTAGATCTGCCGTGGCTCAGCTGGACCCATTTGCTCGCAGCGGTCGCAGCCCTGCGTGAGCACGAGATGGTGCTCGGCCCTGGCCTTGATGGTGGCTATTATTTATTCGCCAGTCGCGTGCCGATCCCGGAAACGGCGTATACCCAGGTCGCGTACAGCCAGCCAGACACCCGAGCTCAGTTTGAGCGGCTGCTGTCGCCTTTAGGCTCGCTGGCGCCGCTCGCTCAGCTCGGCGATCTGGATTTGCAGGACGACATACCGGCCCTGCTCGCCGCGGCTCCGCGCTATCGGACGCGACTGCAGCGTCGCTTACAGCGTGCGTTGTCGGCGCATGAACGGTAGCCCGGAGTTTCATGTAGTTCTGCTGCGGCCGCCGCCCGCTCTCAAATGGAAGCTGGGCGCGCCACGGCGCGATCTGCTCCCTACGATCGGCTAGCCGTATGAAACCACCGCTACGCGGCTCACACGCCTTCGCCGCGCTCCAGGCAAGCAGACCGCACCACAACACCCACATCTGTTATTGGAAGCCGGCGACGCCCTCGCGACGAGTGTTCATGAAACTCCGGGCTCAACCGGCGATAATCGACCGTCACCCAAACGCTGAGTAGCCATGTTTGACCAGGAGCGAAGCAGCATTGTGCTGAGCGTACTCGTCGGGCTGTGGCTGATTTTTGCGATCGCAGAATGGCTGTTTTCGGCCGGCTATCGTAAGTCGCCCAGAACTGGGCGTTGGATACGTCATATCAGCATGATTTCTGTGGGCGCGCTGATTCTCGCGGTGATGATACCCGGCGGTGCGATTGCGGCAGCGCTGTGGGCGCAAACCGAGTCGGTGGGCGTGTTTAATTTTTTCACCCTGCCGCTGGTGTGGACCTACCTGCTGACCTGGATCATCTACGACCTGATGATCTATCTGCAGCACCGCGCATTTCACGTCTTCCCAATGCTCTGGCGGCTGCACGCCGTGCATCACAGCGACACCAGTATTGATCTATCGACCGGCATTCGCTTTCACCCGGTGGAGATCGTGCTGTCGATGCTGTTTAAGGTTTTTATTGCCGTCGGACTGGGCGCGCCGCCGGAAGCGATCGCTATCTATGAGCTGATCTTATCTAGCATGGCACTGTTCAACCACGCCGATTTTCGTCTGCCGGATGGCTTCGAGCGCGCGCTGCGCTGGCTTGTGGTTACCCCGCCGATGCACCGCATCCACCACTCCGACCGGCGCGTGGAAACCGACAGCAACTACGGCAATGCGCTAAGTGCGTGGGATCGGCTTTTCGGTACCTATACCGACCGGCCCATGGCCGAACTGAATATCGGTCTGTCGCGCTGGCGCGAAGCGGAGGATCAGCGCCTGAGCCGTCTGTTGCGCATGCCTTTCCGCAAGGATTGGTAGCGGTCTCGGTGTAGGCGAGTGCTTTGTTCTAAGCTCTTCCTCAGCCCTAAGGCTAAGCCAGCCCTCAGCCCTAAAAACTCAACCGCCACCAATCGCATGTACCACTTCGAGCTTGTCGCCGGCGTCCAGTTCGGTGCTGGGATGGAGACTGTTGGGCACGATTTCGCCGTTGCGCTCGACCGCTACACGGCGTTGCGCCCAGCCGTGCTCTACCAATAGTGCGGCCACCGTGGTGCCGGGCTGGATTTGTAGGGTTTCACCGTTGAGTTTGATCTGTTTCATGCTGCACATGATAGCCGCAGCAGGCCATGCGCTGCGCTCTACCGTTGGCCATGGTTCAAGTTGATTTAGCTCTATAGCCACGACCAGTCATACTGGAAGGACTAAAACAACAAAAAGAGATGCAATGCGGACTAAAGCAGAAATTACCGCCAATTGGCTTCCTCGCTATACCGGCATGGAAATCAATCAGTTCGGCAAGCACATCCTCCTCACCAACTTCAGCGGCTATCTAGATCGCTTCGCCGAAATTACCGGCGCGGTAGTCCAGGGCCGCGACCGGCCAATGCCCAACGCCACCGGCGATGGCATCACCATGATCAACTTCGGCATGGGCAGCGCCAACGCCGCAACCGTGATGGATCTGCTCGGCGCGCTTGGGCCCAAGGCTGCCCTGTTCTTGGGCAAGTGCGGTGGCCTGAAGAAGAAAAATGAGTTGGGTGATTTGATCCTGCCAATCGCTGCGGTGCGCGGCGAGGGCACCAGCAACGACTATTTCCCGGCTGAAGTGCCCGCGCTGCCTTCATTTAATCTGCAGCGCGCAGTGTCGTCGACGATTCGCGACCACGGCCTCGATTACTGGACCGGCACCGTCTACACCACCAACCGCCGGGTTTGGGAGCACGATGATCCGTTCAAGCAATACCTGCGCCGCACCCGCTGCATGGCAATCGACATGGAAACCGCAACCGTGTTCATGGTCGGCTTTGCCAACTCGATTCCCACCGGCGCGCTGCTGCTGGTGTCCGATCAGCCGATGATCCCAGACGGGGTCAAGACCGCTGAGAGCGACAAGAAGGTGTCCGAGCGCTTCGTCGATGAGCACATTCGGGTCGGCATCGATTCCTTGCGCGAGATTCGCGAGGAAGGTCGGTCGGTGCGGCATTTGCGTTTTGATGAGTAGCTGAGGGCGAAGGGCGCAAGCTCGCTGTTGTACGTTGGAAACAAGCCACCCAACGCTGTATTGGTGCTGATAGCATGAACTGACCACGGAACATGGCGTCGCCGGTCTGGTTGCCGTAACCGGCGCTGTACCAGGAGGCTATTGAGTAAGGGTCGGTTGCGGATTCCTGGAACGGCCCCTGTCGCAACTGCCGAAGCGCTGAAGTAGTACTCCCAGCGCAGATCCAGGTTGGTAATTTCCGCCTGCTTCAGCTTAGGCTTCGGAGATGACAGTTTCTTGACGGTTGGGCGCATCTGTGCATCCGCTATGCACAGGCTAGGAAGGTCCCTGTACAGATCA
>QIMA01000359.1 GCA_003233535.1 Rhodanobacteraceae bacterium | reverse complement strand
CGCGTGCGCCAGTGTCGCCACCATGACCACCGCGATAAACAGGGCGCTTAACAAGCCAGATTTAAACAACATAGTAATGATCCTTTTGGAGTCAATGCTGTCGGCGCTGGAACAGCGACCGCGACTTTGAATCATCACCGAAGGCGGCGTTCGGCACTTATGCGGAACATCAAAGCTTCATCAAATGTGCCTAAAAGCGAAGCCAGAACACCACTCTCTGGGCGATGGGCGTCCGGCCAACGATCAATGCTAGCGATCGTTGGCCGAGTCTCGCTAGGGTCACGCCCTAGATACCAGGGCTCAAGAGCGGGACCGTTGCCACCGCATGAGACTGGATGACCGCGATTTGCCAGCCGCTTTCGGTGCGGTAAATCGAGTACACCGAGGAGCGACGATCAACAACTTGGCCGTCAACATTCAGCGCGCGGGCGATGTTGCTGCCAATCGCATTATTGGGGCCTAGCTGGACCAGCTGAAGGCGCTCCCATTCCAGCCGCACCGTGCCCTTGTCCTGCAGCATCTTGAGAAAGCCGGCGAATGTGCGGCTGAGATCGGTACGGGTTATCGCTACTCGAGGAGCACCGCGCGGCGGGATCTGCATGGTGGGTTCGTAGAAGTGCGCGGTGACGGCATTGATGTCGGCATTCTCGCCGGCCGCGAAGTAGTCATTGTAGGAACTGATGTAGTCGTGGAAGAACTTTTCCAGACTCACCTCATTAGCGGCCGCCGTGGACGTTGTCGCGACTAACAGCAGCAGAGCAAAAATGATGTGCATGGTAACTCTCCTTGTTTAACCTACGGTAGTTGAGCGCGTGCCACTGGCAGCGCGCTGTTGGAATCGATCAATGAGCGAGTGCGATCAGCGTCGTAGCGTCGACCTAAGCGCAAGGCGATGGCTGCCCACAGCGCGGCAATCGCAGCGCCGACTAACGACAGCCCGGCCAGCCCCATGCCGAGTCCGTCGCTAAGCAGGGCGAAAATGCTGCCGCTGATGGCGTCGCCGCCGCGGTAGACGACCACGTCGATCACCGGTTTGGCCTTGAAGCGGTCGTCCTGGCTGACTTCGCTGAACAGCATCTCGCGTGCGGGACGGGTTAGCCCGTAGCCGGTCGTTCGACGAGCGATCTGGAACACGACGAGTACGGTCGCATCGACAACGCGTGCATTGCCCGCGTTCTCCAGCCCGCATTGGTCGAGCCCAGCATCACCTACTCCACGTTCTCAAGCATCGCTTGCAGCTGTTCATCGCTGAGCGCGTAGGGGTGCTCCTGATTGAGTTGCTTGGCGCGACGCAGCACAGCACGCATAGCCATGTCGGTTTCGGCTTGATTGGGCGTGACTAGGTAGCGCAGTTTCGGCTGCTCGGCGCTCAGCGCGTGTAGGGCGGCGTCGGCAACGGCATCGGGCGACTGGTGCGCGCTGCGGTCGGGTTTGGCGAACCCGGCGAAACTATCGTATTCGGCCTGATAGCGGGTGGTGCCTCGTTGTCGCTGCTCAGCCGCGCGGCGCTGCAGATTTTTCATGATGTCGGAACGAAAATTGCCGGGTTCGATCAAGCTGACCGCGACGTCGAACTTGGCCAGTTCGCGCGCTAAAGCATCGTTAAACGCCTCCATCGCGTGCTTGCTCATGCTGTAGGGCCCGAACATCGTCCCCGACGCGAGCCCGGCCACAGAGCCGATGGTGATAACTCGACCGGCGCTGTCGATCAGCAGCGGCGCCATCGCCTTAGTCACTCGATACGGGCCGAACACGTTGACGTCCATAACGAACTGCAGTTCGGACTCATCGATCTCGATCAGCGGTCCATAGACGAACACGCCCGCGTTGTTGATTACACCGTGTAGACCGCGACCCTCGTTGCGGACAAGCTCCGCGACCGCATCGATCTCGGCCTGCTTAGTCACATCCAGACGCACGCCCTGCACGTTATCAATCGCGCTCAGCTCGGCGATATCGCGATTGCTGCGGGCACCGGCGTAGACGTAGTAACCCTCAGCTACGAGCCGCTCGGCGATGTGCCGACCGATGCCGCTGCTGGCACCGGTAATCAGTACGGCCTGAACCGGCTCCGCTGCGTAAGCCGGGCCAGTTGCCACGCTCACTAGTATTAACAGCGCGAAAATCCATCTCATCTCTTGCTCCCGTGGTGAATGTCGGGATCCAAGCTAGACGGCCGGAATTCACAGCAACGGATTACTCGACGGAACAGCGTTTTTCGTCGGCGAACGTGGCGCTGGATGAGCAACAGCGCTGGCTACCGTGTTGGTCGACGAATATGAGCAATTGATCGACGCGGGCGACTGTCCTGGTCAACGTCAGGTAGGCTGATTGGGCATGCTCGCCAGCAGCGTAGCTGCCTGAGACTGGCATTCGCCTATCCATCCCCTGCCCGGACGGCTGACGATGCCCAATGTCGACCACCTACAGCGCAAGACTTGGATCAGCCATACCTGGCTAGCTGCCTTCTGGTTGCTGGTGTTCGTGCTTAACGTGGGTCCCAGCTGGGAAAAGTTCGCCACGGCTCGCGAGCTGATCGCGGCACATCTGAGCCAGCTCGATCAGTTCGAACTGGCGGCCTCTTGCCGCAGCGCGATCGAGGCTAGTCGCGTGCTGCAGGAACAGAGCATCGATCTGATGTTCTTGGACATCGAGATGCCGGTGTTGAAAGGCACCGATTTCTACAAGAACTTGGCGCGAAAGCCGCCGGTGATATTCACCACCGCCTATCGTGACTACGCGGTCGACGGTTTTGATCTCGACGCAGTCGATTATCTGCTCAAGCCCATCGTATTTGCGCGTTTCTTTCAGGCCATTGAGCGTTTCTTGGCGGCGCGCGGATCGCGGCCTTCGAGCAATGTCGAACCCGGTACGCGGCCAGCAACGAGCAAACATTTGTTTGTGCGCGTTGATCGCAAAGACGTGCGCATTGCGCAGGCCGACATCTGCTACATCCAGGGCCACAAAGACTATCTCAAAATTCAGCTCAGTGAGGGCTCCTGCATAACCAAGCAGACTCTTGCCGCCTTTCACAGCCAGCTCAGTGACGACTTCGTGCGCGTGCATCGCTCCTATATCGTCAATCGACAAAAGATCAGCGCGATCACAGCGCACGATGTGGAGATCGGTGCCGTCGAGATTCCGATCGGCGAAAGCTACCGCGCAACTGCCGCGCAGCTACTCACCGGCTAGTCCGATACGTTCCAGCCAGACGGCTGCGTGCAAGGCTGACAGTTAATATTCTGTCCTTTGTCAAAGATCGCGTTCAGGTCGAAAGGTTCGCTTGGTAATTTTCCCGGGTTTTCTGGGCAGGTTCAATGCGGCATAGAGGGTGCTGGCTTGGGCGCTGGAGATGGCGGACTTGCGCACGTGCCAGGTGGCGTCGGCGGCGATGTTTACTCATCACCAGATAGCGGTAACCCTGGGCCTTCAACCAATCCAGGTTGGCCTGGCTGACGATCCCGCATGGGAACGGTCGTAGCCAGACCTTCAAAATAGGTGTTGGTCAGGTCGTACAGGGCGATTTGGCTGTTCAAGCCCAGCGATTCATCGAGCCGTTGGTAGATCTGCGCTTCCAGTCCCGCCTGCAGCGGCAGCAACCGATCGGCCACCTGATAGAGCCGCTTGAGCGACATTTTCTGGTAATCAAAGCCCCACAACTCGCCCAACGCACTGTCGCACTGCAGCCAGCGATGGCTCTCGCGTT
>QIMA01000590.1 GCA_003233535.1 Rhodanobacteraceae bacterium | reverse complement strand
GCCGATGCCGTGGCGCTGCCGCCACCGCGCAGCGCGCCGCCACCGCCGGACTTCGAACAGCTGCCGCCCAAGCTGCGGCCGCCCGATGCGGTGCAGCCAGAGGTCAGCATTCGGCCCGGCAAGGACGGTGGTCACGTTGAGGAGTACCGCGAGAACGGTCGATTGCTGTACGTGCGGGTGGTGCCTGAGCGCGGTATTCCCTACGTGCTGATCGATTCCGACAACGATGGCGTGGTCGACCATGCGCCGCCTGGAACCAATGAAGTTCTGCCGGTTTTCTACGACATCAAGCTGCCCAAGCGGAACAAAGACGACGAATGAGCGATCCGCTCATTGAGCCGGATCTGCCGCCGTCGCGAGCCTTGTTGACCGTTGCTGCAGGGCTGGAAAGCCTGCTCGACGGCGTCGGCCGCGTATTGCTAGTGGCTGCCGCGGTGGTGATCGTGGGCGAGTTCGCCGTCGTAGCGCTGCGCTACGGCTGGTCATTTTCGCGACCCTGGCTGCAGGAATCGGTATTGGCGGCGAATGCCGCGCTGTTCCTGCTCGGCGCCGCCTATACGCTGCGCCACGACCAACATGTGCGCGTCGATCTGTGGTCTAGGCGCTGGTCAGCACGCGGTCAGGCGTGGGCCGAGATCACCGGATTTGCGGTTTTCTTGCTGCCGTTTAGTACGCTCATCGTCTGGGTAGGCTGGCCGTATTTTTTGCGCAGTTGGGGCATGGCTGAAGGCTCTAACCAGCCCGGCGGCCTGCCTGCTCTGTACCTAATCAAAGCGCTAATCCCAGCGGCTGGGCTGCTGCTGATCATGGCCGGGAGCGCGCGTGCGCTGCGCGCAGTGGCCGTGCTCACTGAGCGGACCGAGGCTGACCAGCAATGACTCTGGCCGATGGTCTAGCACTGTGCTTGTTCGCCTCGCTGCTGGCGGCGTTGACCCTGGGCTACCCGGTGGCGCTAACGCTGGGCGGGGTTGCGCTGCTGTTCGCCGGCATCGGCACCGCGCTAGGCGCCTTCGATCCGGCCTTTCTGGCCGCGCTACCCAACCGCATGTTTGGCATCGTCGCCAACGAAACGCTGCTCGCAATCCCGCTGTTCGTGTTCATGGGGGTGATGCTGGAGCGCTCACGACTGGCCGAGCGCTTGTTGACCACGATGGCAGCGCTATTCGGTAGCTTGCGCGGCGGACTGGCATTAAGCGTCCTGGCTGTCGGTGCCGTTCTGGCTGCCAGCACCGGCATCGTCGGCGCGACCGTGGTCACGATGGGATTAATCTCGCTACCGACCATGCTGCGCCTAGGCTACGACCCCAAACTCGCCTCCGGTGTGATCGCCGCTTCCGGCACTCTGGGCCAAATTATTCCGCCCTCACTGGCCCTGGTCCTGCTCGGCGACGTGCTTTCCAACGCCTATCAGCAGGCGCAGTTGAAACAGGGTATTTTTTCGCCGGAAACCGTGTCGGTGGGGGATTTGTTTGTTGGTGCCATAGTCCCTGGCTTGTTGATGGTTTCGCTGTACGCCAGCTACATCATCTGGGTCGCGTGGCGGCGACCCGAAGCGGCACCTGCGCTACCGGCGAGCGAACGACCCTCAGTCGCACCGAAAGCGCTGCTATCGGTACTAGTGCCGCCGTTTCTGTTGATCTTTGCCGTGCTCGGCTCGATTCTGGCCGGCATCGCCACGCCCACCGAGGCTGCTGCGGTGGGTGCCGTGGGCGCCTCGCTGTTGGCTTTAGCGAGCGGTGAGTTGAATCTGAAACGGCTGCTGGAGACGCTGGATTCGACCGTGAAGGTGACCAGCATGGTCTACCTGATCCTAATCGGCGCTGCGCTGTTTTCGCTGGTATTCCGCGGTTTCGGTGGTGATGAGCGCGTCGCTGAACTACTCCAGGGATTGCCCGGCGGCCTGCTCGGTGCGCTGATTGCGGTCAATTTGTGCATGTTCCTGCTCGGCTTTGTGATCGACTTTATCGAGATCACCTTCGTCGTTGTTCCGATCGTCGCGCCGGCGCTGCTGATCATGGGCGTCGACCCGATCTGGCTGGGCGTACTGTTCGCGGTCAACCTGCAGACCTCCTTCCTGACCCCGCCCTTCGGCTTCGCCCTGTTCTACCTGCGCGGCGTCGCTCCACCCGAGTTGCTCACCTCAGACCTCTATCGCGGCGCGCTGCCCTTCGTGGTCATACAGCTGATCGTGCTGACCGCGCTGGTGGTGTTTCCGGGGTTGGTTTGGGTGCCTTAGTTTAGGGCTGAGGGCTGAGAAGGACAAAGGCCAGCGACCCAGAGCTCACCGTGCCATCACCCATCTCATGCCCAGCAGTCGCAAGCTACGCGCTTTTACTCAGCCCTCAGCTCTCAGCCCTAGACATCAATACCCACCACTGCCGAACAGCCACAATTTCCGCTAACCTCTCCCAATCGCCATCAATGCCCACTCAAAATGATCGAATTCGCCATCCACCTCGCGGTCAGCGCGCTGCTGCTGATGTTTGTTGCCAATGTCGTCAGCGGAATCAAGATTGGTACTGGCCTAGATGCGGTCTTAGCGGCCCTGGTATTGGGTCTGGTTAACGCGCTGGTCAAGCCGCTGGTGGTGTTTTTGACGCTGCCGGTGACGTTCCTGACCTTGGGCCTGTTCCTGTTCGTCATTAACGCCTTGATGCTGCTGCTGACCTCCGCACTGGTACCCGGCTTCAAGGTCCAGGGCTTCTTGCCGGCGCTGATCGGCGGGCTGTTGCTGACCGTTTTGAACGTCTTGGTGGCCTGGATATTCGGCATCGGCTAGTGGCAACGCTAGTCAACCGCCCGAGGGAGCTACAGCCATGAGCAGCTATTGCGAATTCGCACCGGGTCATCCATTTCACGGCCCTTATCACGACACGGAGTACGGCTTCCCGCAGCGCGATGACCAGGTGCTGTTCGAGCGCTTGCTGCTGGAAATCAATCAGGCGGGGCTATCCTGGCTGACTGTACTGAAGAAGCGCGAGGCGTTTGCCGCCGCCTACGCCCAATTCGATATTGATCGCGTCGCCGCTTTCGACGACACCGATCGCGCCCGATTGCTGGCCGATGCCGGAATTATCCGCAACCGGCTTAAGGTCGAGGCCGCCATTCACAACGCCGGCGTCGTGCAGCAGCTACGCGATCAGCACGGCAGCTTTGCCAACTGGCTCGATCACCACCACCCGCTAGACAAGGGCGAGTGGGTCAAACTGTTCAAGAAGCACTTTCGCTTCACCGGCGGCGAGATCGTCGGCGAGTTCCTGATGAGCTTGGGCTACCTGCCCGGCGCGCATCATGAGCAATGTCCGATTTACGCCCAGCTGCTAGATCTGAATCCGCCTTGGCGGCAGGCGCTCGCGAAATAGTTCGCGTGACGGTCAACATCAGATGCGGTTGATTGAGAGAAACTGCGCTCTGACTGCACCGAGTGTGCTGTTCTGCGCTGTATGGAACTTAAGCGAGGTGCGGTACGAACCCTCTTTGAGCCATCAGTCATTGGGTCCGTTCAGATGTTTCGTGGTCCTCCGCCGTTTGCTCTTAGCCCGGATATTTCATGAACTCGCGCGATGATCGCGCAGGACATTGATTGCCCAGTGGTTTTTCACAGTGTTTTTTCAAAGAAGGAGCGGTGTAGTGGTTCATACACCCGACTGAGAAAAAGTCGCTGGGCGATCAAGGGCCTAGCGAGGGCGCGTGAAGTTTATGAAATA
>QIMA01000123.1 GCA_003233535.1 Rhodanobacteraceae bacterium | reverse complement strand
GTAGTGGTTCATACACCCGACTGAGGAAAAATCGCTGGGCGATCAAGGGCCTAGCGAGGGCGCGTGAAGTTTATGAAACGTTCGGGCTAGCGCAGCGCAAATTCCAGCACCGATTGCAGTGCGCCAACAGGGAACTGCTCATGGACCCGCACCTGAGCGCGATTTGGGTCGTTCGCAGTCAAATCCGTGGCGCCGCGCCGCTCGCCGTTAAGGACGATCTGGATAGATCCCGAACGTCCACCGCTAACGCGCTCTGGAAAGAGCATCGCTAACATGGCCAGTGGGTCGGCGAAGGCCCAGTGATCGGCGCCCTTGTCGGCCACGAAACCAGCAGTCTTGCGGCTGATGGCGTGCATGAAGCGGGCTTTCGCTGTCGGACCACTCAGGATTGACTCAATCGCCTGCACCGGCGGCGCTTCGCGCAGCGTCGCCGACCAGTCCGCCAATTCGATTGCACCCCACTCACGGAAAACGATCTCTGCCGCCTCAGGATCAAAACCAATATTGAATTCTGCAAACGGCGTCGTATTTCCCGGGCTGTCAATCGCTCCGCCCATCACCAGCAGACGCTTGACCCGCTGTGGCAGAGACGGATCCAGGCGCAACGCGAGCGCCAGATTGGTTAGCGGTCCCAAGGCAATGAGCTCCAGTTCACCGGCATGCCGATGTGCCTGCTCAACAATTCCCACTGCGGCGGCGGTGCTCGACACGGGGCTACTGGGTTCAGCCAAGTTTGCGTCGCCAAAGCCGTCCAAGCCGTGCACGTGCGCCGCGTCCTCAGTCAGCGCAAGTAGCGGCGTAGCCGCGCCGGGATAGATCGGAATCGGCCTGCCGATCAGGTCTACCAGACTGCGCGTATTGCGCAGCGTGTGTTCCAGCCCTACATTGCCGCCGACCACGGACATTCCCACCAGCGCCACATCAGGCGCAGCTGCCGCCATCAAGATGGCCCAGGCGTCGTCGACCCCGGGGTCGGTGTCGATAAGTAGCGGTCGGGTAGGATTCAAAGGGCGGTTCCTTGATCTGGGTAAGTTCAAGTTGCGGCAGTCTGCAACAGGAGCAGAGCTGGGCAGCAGATTCGAATGGGGGCCGCACGCGGTTATCGAAGCTCAGCCCGGGCGATCAGCACCCGTTTCTGGACACTAGCGCCAGCTCTGCGCTGCTGTGAGGCGACCAACTGCCGCGCTCGACAGCTGTGGTGATTATAGGTCCAGCGCCGATTGATTGCGTCGTCCAGGCTGCGTTAAATACGCTGAACGATCGTCCGTGTAAAGTTGGCGTGGTCGTTGGATCGGGCAAGTGAATGAGTACGAGAAACAGCCTTAAATCGACTCTACGCACCGCGGCCTGTCATAGAGGCCAGTGCGGTGATCCGAATGACGCTGTGTACTAATGCTGACCCGCCCCATTGTCTGTTCTCTAGCGTCAACTACCCACCGTCCGCTGCTGGATACCGCTCTGATTGTCGGCTAGGGTAAGCCTCGTTTTGAACAAACGACGGGGAGTCGGATGAAACACATACTTAGTGCACTGCTCTTATTGGTTGGCGCTGGAGCGCTGGCCGATACGGTCATTCGGGTGGAAAGCGCGGATCGGGATCAACTGCCGGCGACGCTCACTGCGAGCCGAACAATTGACTACGGCAGCTATCAATTGCTGCGCTTGGATGAAGCCGGACTGGAAAAGTTGCGACAATCCGGCAGCCCTTTTCAGGCACTTCCGCGGGCCGATGTCATTAGCTTCGGCGCGCACCGCTTTGATCCTCTTGATCGATCAAGTGTGCGAGGGACAGCGCCGCGCACTGCCG
The DNA here is from genome assembly GCA_003233535.1 of Rhodanobacteraceae bacterium. GTDB lineage: Bacteria > Pseudomonadota > Gammaproteobacteria > Xanthomonadales > SZUA-5 > SZUA-5. The sequence continues at coordinate 1,916 of QIMA01000123.1, read as the reverse complement.
ATGGACAAACCTTCCATCTGGTCCAGTGGTTTGGGCCACCCAAGCAGAACGATCTCGACTCCTTGCGCGGCGCCGGGCTGGAGCCGCTGCAGTACTACCCCGGCAACACCTATCTGGTTTGGGGCCATGATGACGCGGCCAACCGCGCCAGCAGCGACGGCAACGTACGCTGGCTCGGCGACTTCGTCGAGGAGTTCAAGCCCAGCGCAGACCTCGCCAAGCGCGTCGGCCTGATCGAAAACGTGGCGGTGATGTTCTATAACGACGGTGCGCCGGAGCAGACAATCAGCGCGCTACAAAACGCCGGCGCGCGCGTGCTGCGCTCATACCCGGCGCAGCCGGACAAACGCTTTCTTGAAGCGATCGTGGCGGTCGATGCCAGCCGCACCGCGGCATTCGCACAGATCCCGCAGGTGCTCTGGTACGGCTACCAGAGCCCCAAGGCAGGACTTGAAGACGAGATGTCCAGCCAGATTGTTGGTGGCAACTACGTCGGCGGCATACCGCAACTGGGCTATTTGGGTTTTCTTGGGGCTCTCGGGCTGGATGGCACGGGGGTCACATGGGCAGTCACCGACACCGGCGTCGATCTCACCCACCCCGAGTTCGTCGGTCGGATCGCGGGCGGATTCACTTATCCGGGGTGCCCAGCTGGGTCGGGTCCAGGTGATGACAACTCCGGTGGCGGTCACGGCACTCACGTCGCCGGTATTATTGCCGGTCCGGGCGTGCTCGGCTTAGTTGACAGCAATGGCTTCAACTACGGCATCGGGGTAGCCCCAGGCTCGCAAATATTCGCGCAAAACCCGATTTGCGTAGGCGGCGTGCCTTGGCCGCCAGCCGGCGGCTGGCAGGAATTGAGCAAACGCGCATTGGCTGGCGGAGCGGTGGGAACTAACGCAAGCTGGACCAGCGGTGAGGGGCTAAACCACGGCTATCAGAATTCCGAACGAACCTTTGACTTCATCGTTCGTGACGGTGATTTCGACACCGCGGGGATTGCCGAACCGTTTTACTTCGTCTTCTCTGCCGGCAACAGCGGGCCCAACGCGACCACGCTAACGCCACCTAAGGAAGCAAAGAACCCGATCGTCGTAGGAGCCTCCAATAACCAGCGCACGGGATCTATAGAAGCTATTGCAAGTTTTTCCAGTCGCGGACCCTCGATTGATGGCCGCACCTTCCCGACCATCTCGGCACCTGGCGCGCAAATCGCGAGCACGCGTCGCGTGGCTGCTGCCTCGCAGTGCAGTACACCGATCGCCGGCACCAGCAATCAGATGTCATTCTGCTCCGGCACTAGCATGGCCGCTCCACACGTGTCCGGGCTCGGCGCGCTGCTGGTGCAGTGGTGGCGCATGAACAACGCGGGTGAGAATCCTAGCCCAGCCATGCTCAAGGCCCTCATGATCAACGGCGCGCAGGACATGCAGGACGTAGCCACGATTCCCAACAACACCGAAGGTTGGGGTCGCGTGCACCTGCCAGACACCCTCGCTGATGGCATCTCACGTCACTACATCGACCAAAGTGAGGTCATCGACAACAGCGGCGATGTGTATGAGCTGCAGGTTGGTGTCGTCGATGCGGGTAATCCGCTGCGGATCAGCCTGTCTTGGAGTGATGCACCAGGCGCGGTCGGCGCGAACCCGGCGTTGGTCAACGATCTCGATTTGGAAGTCGAAGTGGATGGTCAAACCTACCTGGGCAACGTGTTTGCCAGCGGCCTGTCGGCTACCGGCGGTAGCGCCGACAGCCTCAACAACACCGAGAATGTGTTTTTGGCCAGCGCGTCGGGCGTAGTGACCATCCGCGTGCGCGGAACGACCGTGCCGGGCGATGGCGTGCCCTTCAGCGGCGACACCACCGATCAGGATTTCGCTTTGGTCTGTACCAACTGCGCGCAGAACCCCAAC
>QIMA01000371.1 GCA_003233535.1 Rhodanobacteraceae bacterium | reverse complement strand
GAAGGTCCAAGGATCGGCAGCCACGCCCTGATAGCGACTCGGCGTATATCCATCCGCATACACCTCATCGCGCCGAGCAACGATGTCGGTAACTTCCTTACCGTGGCCATCGAAGGCCTGAGCCAAAGGCTGCAGTTGGCGACTGGCGAGCACGCGTTCATCGGTGCTCTGACCAGGGACGATGCGCAGACTGCTGGCGACTTCAACATCAGTGGCGTGATCGACCACCCACAGTCGCACTTGGTCAAAGAAGGCCGCTTCCCAGAGCTCTTCGGTAATTTTCAGCTCGTAGCGACCGTCCAGCGGCACCAGACCGTCTACCCGAACTAGTTCTGAAGGATCAGCTCCCAACCACACCCCAGGAGCGACCGGCAAACCCAACGGCGCCCCCCACAGCAGATCGGTAACGAAGACGAAGCGCTCGCCATTCCAGGCGTAGAGAAACGGACAGCTGCCCTTAAGGACCTGCTCTTCGACGACAAACTGATCGCGCGCAAGATCAAATCGGTTCTGTGGAACCCCATTGGTCCAAAGCACCCGAAGCACTTCGGCGCTGCTCGCATTGGCGAGCCCGATGTGGGTGTGATCACGCGACACCTCGTAAAGCTGGTAGTCCTGCCCGCTGCGAATCTCGATCGAGGAGCCAATGCCATAGCTATTGTTCTTGCTGTTGCCGTTGGTGAGCCCCTTGAGCCGCAATGACAGCCAACCGTTCGCCGATTGCGTTTGGTTGGCAAGACGGACTAATCCCTCAACACCGGCGGTGACCAAGTCGAGACGTCCGTCCATGTCTATATCGACAGCGATCAATGGATCGGCGCCGGGGGCATCAATCTTCACGCGCTCGAAAAGCTGCGCTTCGCCCTGCTGAAACAGCTCGACTCCCTGCTCGCCGCGAACGAGCACATCTTTACTTGCGTTGTTGTCGAAGTCGCCGATCAACAGTTGCTTAACCACGCCTGTACCATGTTCAAGGTGAAACTGTTTCACCTTGGGAAAGCTCGCATCCATGCTTGGCGCGATCGTTATCCGTTGCGCATCTGCCACGACCACGTCGAGCATGCCGTCGTTGTCCATATCGGCCGTGGCCGCAGCCGAGCCGCTGAGGTCGAAAGGAATAGCTGGCGAGCGCGGACCCATTTCACCGTAGCGAAGGTTGTCCAGCCAGGTCACACCGCCAGCGTGGAGGAGCAGCAGATCGACATCGCCGTCACGGTCAAGATCGGCTGGCGACAGACTCAGGGGTGACGGAAATCGCGCATGCGTGCGCGCAAAAACAGATTCGCCGACCGGCTCTAGGGCGCCGCTGAGGCTGTTGCGAAATGCGAGCAAGTGCCCCTCAGCTGACACGCCTATCAGGTCCAGATCACCCTCAATGTCGAAATCCAACGCAGCCAGCGACGCAGCGCGCACCGAATCCAACTGCCATTGCGCAGTTGCAGCGGCGAAGCCTCCCACACCGTCGCCCAAGAGCATCTGGGAGCCGCCGCTGCTGCTGACTAGCGCGTCCAGATCGTCATCATTGTCCAAATCTAGGAGTATCAGCCGCGCTGCGCCGCTTAGGTCTAGGGAGAGTTTCTCTGACCCACTTAGGGCGTGCTGCCCGGCCGCCAAATGCCAATGCACAACGAGGGATTGGTCATCGCCAGTTGAAGTCAGCTGCACCAGATCAAGACCACCATCAGAATCCAAATCGCCAACCGCCAAATCCAGCACTAGCCCCTGACTGTGGGCCAAGGGGCTGGCGACGAACTGGGCCGGCGTTATTGCCCCGCCAGCGGCGCTATCAGCCTCGTCTGCAAATTGGTGCACGGGCACGCCGACGATCCCTATACGCAATTCGCGCAGCGACTCTCGGTACAAATCGGTAGCTCGGAGCAAATTTTCCAGGCGCAGGGCATTACCGCGAGCAGGCACCAGCTCAGCCTCGACCAGACCTGCACCCACGCTATCCAACATAGCCGTAGCTGCCGGATCAAAGCGCCACGCCAGCTCACGCAAACGCAAGTAAGCGGCGGTCGCCGCATCGCGATCATCTTCCTCTAGCGCCCGCTGTAGCCTCTTCAGCACAACCCACGGATTGTCGGGGCGCAACTGTGCCAACTGATCGAGCGAGCTTTGCGCCAGCGCTACTGCCGCGTCACCGCGCATCTGGCCAGCCAAGTTGAATGCCGTGTGCGCAACTTCGCTATCGCTGGGGTCGAGTTCGAAAGCCTGCCCAAACAGAACCAGCGCCCGTTGTATGTCGCCCGCTTGCTGCTCAATCAGGCCGGCCAACAGCACCGATCGCGCACTGGGCTGACTCTCTAGCAGCGGCTGCAAAACTTGCTCAGCCTGATCAAGCTGTTGCTGCCGAAGCAATGCAATGGCCAAATTCACTCGCGGCAAGGGGTCGTTGGGCAGCAGCGCTAACAGCTTTCGAAACGCGACCTCTGCCTGCTCAGGCTTCTCGTTCTCCAGATGGCCAAGTCCGCGGTCGCGCAGTTCTCGCATCTGCGCACTGACGGCCTTTAATTCGGGCGTTGCAGACTCCCTGTTGCAGCCTAATAAGATCGGTAAGACCAGCAGCAACGGCACCACTAGTCGGCGAAAGAAAGGCACCTTGGCGGTTTGCGAGCGGATCATTGGTCCTTGCTCTGAGCGACCCCGGCACTGGCATTCTCTGCGAGCATGCCCTGCTGGGTAATGAGATTGAGCTGACCGGGCCGCAAATCCTGCCCATCGACCGTCTGTACGCTGCCGTTCGGCCAGCGGATTTCAAGTCGCTCAATCGAGGCAGCAGCGCCCAGTCCGAAGTGTGCGATTGGCTGCACGGCGGACAGGTAGCCACGCGTAGTAGTCAGTTCGCGCTGCTGAACTGCGCCGGCTACATGCAGGCTCAGCCTTGCACCCAGCGCATCGCGGTTGCGGCCTTCAGAACGCAAACGAACCGCAAGCCAGGAATTGCCGGTGGTCTGATCGTTGCGCAGCAGCAACGGCTCGCCGCTGGCGGCAGCGATCAGCAGATCCAGGTCACCGTCTCCATCGAAATCGGCGTAGGCGCTGCCGCGACCAACCATCGGCTTGGCCAAGTCACCCATCGATTCGTTATCCAACTCTATGAAACGCCGACTACAGCGCTCGCCGCAGTTCCAAAATAGCTGTCCGGGCTGACGATATTGCTGGCTGGATTGTACCTGCTCGATCGCCTCCTCTAAGTGTCCATTGGTCTGCAGCAAATCTAACCGACCATCCAGGTCATAATCCAAAAACAGCGTCCCGAAGGTCAGAACCTGTCTGCTGGCCGGACCTAGGCCCTCAATAATCGCGTCGTCGCTGTACAAGCCCAAGCCGGGCTGCGCGATATACAGCGAGGACATCTCATTAGCGAAGTTGCCTAGAAAAAAGGCATGCCGCGGCTCACGACCGAGCCACGCGGCGTCGATGCCCATGGCGCCGGTAGCATTGCCGTCACGGTCGAATGCCAAGCCCCATTCAGAGCCAACTTCGTCGAAATGCCCTGCGCCGCGATTGAGGAACAGGAAATTGCGCACGGTGTCGTTGGCAACCATCAGGTCGATCATGCCGTCATCGTTGACGTCGCTGGCCATCACTCCAAGCGCCTTGCCGATGGGCTCGCCGCTGTTTGGGTGCAGCATGTGAACACCGGAGGATTCGCTTAGGTCTGTGAATCGACCATCCTCAGCCTGCAAATACAGCCGGCTATGGCTGCCTGGAAAATTCATCGGCGGCCCAT
>QIMA01000043.1 GCA_003233535.1 Rhodanobacteraceae bacterium | reverse complement strand
TGTTGGACGCATCTGGGTCGCCGAAGCTGGGGGCGCTGACGTTCACCGCTAGCTCAACTGGCCCGCTTGCTGCCGTCTCGCTAACGACCGTCTCGACCTCCAGATTCGCCGTAGCGCCGACACCTAGGCTGCCCGCAACCATCAAACACTCGACGTAACGGCGAGTTTCGCTGCAAGACCACGTCCCGTCGCCGCTGGCTAACTGCCCAGACACGAAGCCCAGTTCCGGCGGCAAGGTCAGTTTCAGGCTGACTCCGGTGGCCGCATCTGGGCCTAGATTGCCCACTTCGGCTTGCACCGTGTGTGTATCGCCCGCCATCAGCGCGGCCGCCACATCGGTCAAACTCACCTGCACATCCGAGTTGCCCGCGGTCGCTGCACGGCAGTTGTAGCAAACCAGGGCGAAATCCTGGGCCGGGTCGCCGGGGTCGAAGGGGTCGAGCGCATCGGCGGCGATGTTGCTGGCGTCCACCGTAATGGTCACTTGCCCGGCATGCTGATCGTCACGCAGATGCACTACTTCCAGATTATTGCGCCCATCGGCACTGCCGGAACTATCGGACCAGCCATCGCTGCCGATGGCATTACCCAGGTAAATGTCACCATCGGCCAGTACCTGCAGATCCAAATCATTCACCCAGGCAGGTGTGGTTCCACCCAGGCCGTGACCGCGGGCGTCGGTCCAAGCCAGCATGACGCGCATCGGCTGGGCCGGATCATCTGCCGAGAAGCTGACTGTCCAATTTTCCCCGCTGGCGACAAAAACGGTCGTCTGATCGACGTATTGCACCGCTAGCGGCGAGTTCATGACCGCATCCAAATCGAGCCGACCATAGCCCTGGAAGCGATCGGGACGATGTCCCATCACGCCGTTGTCGGCATTGCGAAAACCTTCTAGATCTTGCGCCACGGCGGTAAAGGCCGCCTTGATCAGCGCGGGGCTGGGCGTGCTACCGGCCTGCTCGTCGCGATACTTCTCAATAAACAGGGCCACCGAACCGGAAATGACGGGCGAAGCCATGGAGGTGCCGCAAAAGCTTGAGGAATGAGCGCTGTCGTTGCTGCTGGTTGTGCTGTCGGTGCTGCAACCTGGCGCGACGATGTGCGGAACGCGACGGCCATCGCAGGCGTTGCCGTGGGCCGAGTTCGATGACACATCAAAGATGGCCGGGAGCTGATTGCCGCCGGACAAGAGCTTGGTCGAGCCCACCGCAAATAAGTTCTTTGCCTCATCGGGCGAGCCCAGCGAACTCGGCTGACAAGGCCCGGTGTTGCGGTCGCCGTTGCCGTTCATGATCGACCACACCGGCAGCACCGGTTGTGCACCGGGCACATCCGGATTGGCATCGCGCACGATCATGTCGATCTGTTGCGTGGGTATGTCGTAGCCCTGCGGCGTGCCTGTCGGCCCCCAGGAGTTGTTGGTGAGCAAGGCGCCGGACAGCGCCGACTCGTGATAGATCGTGAGCATGCCGTCGACAGCCATTCCGCCGGGACCGCCGCCCAGCAGCGGCGGGAAGCGCTGCTGCACCACGTTGGCGCCAGGCGCAACGCCCTGGCCGCGCAAGAAACCATTGAGTAGTGCGCCGGTGGCACCGGTTCCTGCCACTGCGCCCGCCACGTGCGTGCCGTGCGCATCATTGCTGCTGCTACACGAGGAGTTAGCAAGACCCGCCGATATACAGGGCAGCATGCGGTCGACCAGATCTACGTGAGTCGTGCGGACGCCGCCATCGACGATTCCCACGGTCACTCCGTTGCCGTCGTAGCCGGTGCTGTCTAGCCAATCCTGATATCCAGGGACAATCGTATTGCTGGGCGGGGCGCCGTAGTTGCCGACAACCGCTTGATTGCTGGATTCACCGCGCGGGCCCGCGTCTTGGGAAATGGCCTGAATCGCGTAGACGGAAGGTTGTTGCGCCAAGCTGACAAAGGCATCACCGGCCACCGAGAGCTGGATCAGCTCCAGTTGGCTATCCAGCGGCGTCTGCCGATTGATCACGGCGTCAACGTCGGCCAACACACCGGCCAGAGCGCTGCGTTCGGCATCACGCACCACCAGCATCATGACCGGACGCACGGCACTATCCAGCGAGCGTTGCTCGGGCTGCACTTTGTAGGCGGGAACGAAGGCACCGCTCCAGCGGACGTGCGCGGCTGCGCTTGCTCGACTCAGCGCCGCGCCGTCACCGTAGACCACGTAGCTATAGGGATGGATGTACTGGATTGGGCTCAGGCCGATCTGCCGCAGCCAGGGCAGCCATTGGCTTCGTATCGGTCCGGAAAACTGCACCAACTGCAGACCGGGGCCTTCGCTAGTCTGACTCCAACCGTCCGCATAAGTTGGCTCAGAGACGACTGGATCAAAGCGCTCCCCGCCGATATCCAACTGAAACGTTGTGCCTGACCAGGCGCTCTGCCCGCTCCACATCGCAAGGAACAAAACCAGCATCGGTATAGGGCGCATGATCCATCCACTGGGCAATGAAGACAGCCGGGGACTATATCGGACTGCGACCTCGGATGGGTGATCATACGTCATATTGCCGGCTCCGGCTTGGCCAACGGTTATGATCGGCCGGACTTCGCCCAACCCTAGCCCAGCTATGATTTTCTTCGTGCCAGACAGCTTCCGGTGTTTCTCAAGGCTGGTTGGTGGAATGAGCTGGCGCCGAGGACCGCAACGACGCGGCGGGTGCAAGGGCAAGCGCCCGAATGGGACGGGCCTCCCGCCTTTGATAACAACGGTGGCCGCCAGCGGCATCAGACTTCTTCGCACCCCGCAGAGATTGAGGTTTATGCCCTTCGGGCTTTGCCCCTTATTGCGCGCGCTGAGACTGGCATACTAAGCCGCGAATCCGAACGGGGAGATGGTTTGATGGCTACAACGTCGCAACATGGTATGTGGTCGTCGAAGCTGGGTTTCATGCTGGCAGCAATCGGTTCAGCGGTCGGCCTGGGCAACATCTGGCGCTTTTCCTACGTGACCGCCGAGAACGGTGGCGGTGCGTTTGTACTGATTTATCTGGCCGCCATTTTGCTCGTTGGACTACCGCTGATGATCGCCGAGGTGATGATCGGTCGCGCCGGCCGGGAGAGCCCGATCAACTCGCTGCTCCATCTGGCCCGCGACTCACGGGCATCCATAGCCTGGGCGCTGATTGGCTGGTCGGGACTGGCTACTGGCATATTGATCCTCTCCTTTTATTGCGTCATCGCCGGCTGGACTCTGAGCTATGCCGCGACCTACGTGAGCGGGCTATTTAGCGCCGGCCCGGCGATCAGCGATTCAGGCGGGCATTTCCAATCGCTAACCTCGAACACCGGTAGCATGCTGTTCTGGCACTTTTTGTTTGTGGCGATGACCGTTTTCGTGGTCGCACGCGGGGTGGAGAAAGGCATCGAGACGGCGGTGCGCTTCATGATTCCATCGCTGTTTCTGATCCTCATCGTGCTGGTGATCTACGGCATGAGCACCGGCCACTTTGGCCAGACCCTGACGTATTTGTTCCAGCCAGACTTCTCCAAGGTGACCGGGCAAACGTTGATCGCCGCGCTGGGCCAAGCCTTCTTTTCGCTGAGTCTGGGCATGGCTGGACTGATGGCTTACGGGGCCTACGTGCCGGACAAGCTGTCGTTACCACGGCTGTGCGCGATGATTTGCGTCGCCGACACCTCTGTCGCACTGTTGGCCGGCATGGCGATTTTCCCGATTGTTTTTGCCTTCTCGCTGGATCCGCAAACCGCCGGCCCA
>QIMA01000503.1 GCA_003233535.1 Rhodanobacteraceae bacterium | reverse complement strand
TTCTCGCGCATTGGTGCCGGCGATGACCTCAGCGCCGGGCAATCGACATTCATGGTGGAAATGGTCGAGGCCGCGCGGATCCTGCATCAGGCAGGAGAGCAATCGCTGGTGCTGATGGATGAAATTGGTCGCGGTACCAGCACCTTCGATGGTTTGGCGATTGCGAAATCCTGCGCAGTGGCGCTGGCTACTCAAAATCGCTGCATGACCCTGTTTGCCACGCACTATTTCGAGCTGACCCAGCTGGCTGACGAGTACGAAGGAATCGTCAACGTGCATTTGGATGCGGTCGAGCACCAGGACAAGCTGGTCTTCCTGCATACTCTCAAACCCGGCCCAGCCAGCCGCAGTTTCGGACTCCAAGTTGCTAAGCTGGCTGGCTTGCCAGAGAAGGCCCTAAATTTGGCGCAGCGTTACCTGCATGAGTTGGAACGCGAGCAGGCTGGGATGAAAGCACTGTTGCCGAACGCCGAGCCTACGGCTGGGCCGCAACTCAGTCTGTTTCCCAGTGAACCTGCCGCGCTGACACAGCTGCGCCAGATCGAACCTGACGAACTGAGCCCGCGCGATGCGTTGGCCTTACTTTATGAGCTGAAGAAGAGTCTGAACGGATGAGCCGAATATTCCGCGTTCTGCCCTGGCTATGCGTTGCCATGGCGGTTTGTTATGCCCCGCTGGCCCATGCCTGGGGAAAATTGGGCCATCGCGTGGTCGGCGCTTATGCCGATCAGCGACTCAACCCGGAGGCCAAAGCTGAGGTGTTGCGCCTGCTTGCAGGTGAAGACGAGCCGACCCTGGCCGGTGTCGCCAACTGGGCCGATGAGATTCGTGACGGCCCGCAAGCGCGCAAGGAAACGTCACCTTGGCACTACGTCAATTTCAACCGCGACGGCTGCAACTACTCGGCTGAGCGATTTTGCAAGGATGGTGCCTGCGTGGTAGGTGCCATCGAACGCTTCTCCGCCGAACTGGCCGACCCTGCGCGCAGCGACGCTGAGCGCCGCGACGCGCTCAAGTTCCTGGCCCATTTCGTCGGTGACATCCATCAGCCTCTGCACGCGGGCTACGCCGACGACCGCGGCGGCAACAGCTTCCAGATCAACTACAAGACCAAGGGCAGCAACCTGCACTCGGTATGGGACAGTCTGATTATTGGCAGTGTAGGGCTAGACGAAGCGACGGTCGTCGACCTAGCTGCCGGGCGCTTGACCAGCGTGCCGCCGCTAGCCGATCCCGTAGCCTGGGCTCAGGCATCCTGCCGGATTGTCCAGCATCCGGATTTCTATCCGCCGAGAAACAAGATTGGCGACAGCTATCTAGACGCCAAACGACCGCTGGCGGAGCGTCAATTGGCCAGGGGCGGCGAGCGACTGGCTGGGTTGCTCAACAAACTACTCGGCCCGGCGGAAGAGGACTAAGGCGACGGCATTCAGCGTGAGCGCCGATCCGCTGGGCTAAGCTGGCTAACTACATTCATCCTCGACGCCTCAGTATTTTGTGGCCTTTGGGTCCTGAGCGCGACTAGCCCGGATATTTCATGAACTCGCGCGATGATCGCGCAGGACATTGATTGCCCAGTGGTTTGTAGTGGTTCATACACCCGACTGAGAAAAAGTCGCTGGGCGATCAAGGGCCTAGCGAGGGCGCGTGAAGTTTATGAAATATCCGGGCTAGGGAAAAGGGCAAATGCCGATCAGTCTTCGCGATACGCGCAATGCAGGGTGGATGACGGTCGATCGAGTGCTGACGCAATGAGCGGTTATCAGCTGCGAACGCTGGATATCAGCACCGGTGGCGAGCACTTCAGTTTGCGCGTGCTGCGCGATAAACAGGAGTATTGCGATGCTGACGGTGCTGCCGAACGGGCCGGGATTTCTTCGGCCCAATGGGGCCTTTTTGGCACGCTTTGGCCGGTCGCACGCCTCCTCACCAAGACCATGATCGGCTTTGATGTCGAGGGTAAACGCGTCCTCGAGATAGGCTGCGGTTTGGCTCTGCCGAGCCTGATGTTGCAGCGTCGCAAGGCGGACATCACCGCCAGCGATAACCACCCGCTGGCCGAACAGTTCTTGCATCGTAACGCCTTGCGCAACGGCATGCAGCCGCTGAGATACGTGGATGCACCGTGGGACGCGGTTAACTCGGCGTTGGGGCGCTTCGACCTGATCATTGGCAGCGATTTGCTGTACGAGCGCGGTAGTGATCGGCGAGTGGGCGACTTTCTTGATCGTCACGCCGAGCCTGGTTCTGAGATCGTTCTCACTGATCCCGGTCGGGGTTACAGCAACGCCCTAAGTCGAGTGTTGGCCAGTCAGGGATATACGTTGGACGAGCAGCATCTAACTTACGACGGCGGTGAGGCTGCGCTCAGCCGAGGTCGCTTGCTTCACTATCGCCGCGGTGGAAGCGTTGAATAGCGATTGTGACTGGGTCTTCAGCGCTTAGGCGCGCGATTGCAGACCGGCAGCTGACTGCCGCTCCGTTGCTTTTGTGATCATAGAACCGGCGCGTCGCTCATTGACATGGACGTGTCCCTAAGCACCAAGTGGTGTCGTATTTGTTCGGTATGGATTCTATGCAGCGTACATCTCGATCTTGGTTTGCCTACATGTCCGCCGGGCTCGGACTGAGTGCGCTCATCGGCGTGCTCTGCTTTCATTTTCCGCAGTTGCTAACTAGTCGCGATTTTCGTCAGGTCTATACCGAAGAATTTGCTCGGCATTTGCTGCTGATCGGTCTGGTTGCGGCCTTGTTGCGGTTCTGGTGGCGTTCCCTGCGTGGCAAGAGAGCATTCAATCCTGGCCGCTGTGGCAGCAGAACTACATGAAACTCCGCGCTAGAGCTGCAGGCTGATGCGGATCAGACCGTCTTCGCTCTGACGGCTAAAACCGAGCTTCTCCGCTAGCTTTAACATGGCCGTATTGTCAGGTAGCACTTGGCCCCAAAGCTCGGTCATTCCCGCTTCGGCGGCCATCTCTGAAATGCGGTTCATCATCAGCGCGCCCAAGCCGCGCCGTCCGAGATGGCGCCGAATAACGATCGCGAACTCCGCAGATTTCCGCGCTAGATCGTAACTGGCGCGAACGACCGCGAATATCGTAGCCTTGCCGGGCGCTAGTGGTTCGCAAAGCACTAGCGCCACCTCTCGATCGTAGTCCAGCTGGCTCAGTCGCGCCGCCAATTCATGGGTTATCGCGTTAACGGGATGGAGAAAGCGCATGCGCACTTCCTCCGCACTGAGATGTTCGAAAGCCTCCTGCAGCGCCGGCTCATCTTCAGCGCGAATCGGGCGCAGGATCAGCGTCTGGTCGTCGATCTGAATCTGCTCAATGTCGACGTCAGGGTAGGGGGCAAAGACGAGCTTGGAATCCTCCGCACGGTCAGCTGCGATGCGCACGTGCGCGGCGAGGAGTCCATCGTCCGACCAGTGCGGGTCACCGATCGAAATTTGGATGATTTCGCTGCGCTGGTGAAATAGCTCAGCGATAGCAATCAAATCGGTCTCCGCGCGGGCGCGCGCGCTGTCGCTTACATCGTTGCTGTCGCCGATAGCAACCAACGCGTCGCACGCGCTAAGCCGGTCTATGGGCAGCGCTAGGCGTAGCACCTGCTTGCCCTTAGCCTCAAGGTAGGGGCCAAGCAGCGCATCCGTTGCCAAGTGCAACAAACGGCCGGGGCTTTCTACAACGGCTTCGTTGAGCATGACTCCGGCACAGGCAAAAATCGCGGGGCTATCGACAGTGCCGCCGACTAAAAGTTGATCCAAACGTGCATGATCAATGCTAATCAGTCGCTGCAGCGCGGGCCTAGTTTGCTTTATCAGTTCACGCTGGCGGAAATAGCGGCGGTTGAGCACATACGCCTGCACCGCGGCCTCGGGTGTTTCGAACGCCGCGATACCGCGCCTAGCTAGGGTGTGCCTGGGGCGGTCCTGAGCGGCACCGGCGAATGCGGCCAGCAGCGGTGCTTGCTCATTGTCGCTGGGCTGCAAACTGGCAGCGATTTGCTCGGCGGTGGTGAAACTGGTGGGGTGATGGCAGAGCAAAACCGCGTCAATGCCGGGATCGGCGGCCAGTATTCTAGCGCTCTGCGCGTAGCGCGCACCGTCGGCGTTCCGACCCAGATCGAGCGGGTTTTCCACCGCAGTGCCCGGTGCGAGAATTTTGCGCAAAGCCGCGCTGGTGGCGGCGTTTACGGACGCCAGTTCGCCGCCCTCGTGAGATACGGCGTTTGCTGCCAAGCGGCTGAGCCCGGGCCCATTGCCGGCAATCGCAAAGCGAGCGCCGGCGTGTGGCCAAGTCGGTAGATCGACGTTGGCGGCCGCGCTGAATTGGTCCAGGCTGTCAACACAAAGTGCACCGCAGCGTTCGAGCATTCCGCGCAAGTGTCGGCGACGGGCTGGATCGCCCACGTCACCGATCTGAACCGCCTCCGGTGCCAGCACCACGACCGGCTTGAGCATTGCGACGTTTTTTAGCGCGCTAAGGAAACGACGCGGCGGCGGCATCTGTTCCAGGTACAGCAACACTGCCCGAGTTGTTGCGTCGGTAGCTAGGTAATCCAGCGCATCGGGATAATTCAGATCCGCCGCGTCACCCATCGCCAAAACGCTGGACATGCCCAGCCCGCGATTTGCGGCCCAGTCAGCGATCACGCTGGCGATGGCTCCTGAGGTAGACAAAAATGCCACCGATCCAGCTTCGGGAGTGGCCGGGCATAGGCTCAAATTGAGCCCCAGATGAGGCAGTATCACGCCCTGGCTAGCCGGTCCGATCACTCGCATGGAGCTGCCTTCGATGTTGCGCTTCATTCGGCGCAAGTCGGAACGTCGACTGCGCCAAGTTAATGGGTCGGGGTCGCAAAGGCTGACTACCAATGTGCATCCGGTGTCGCGATCGGCGAGTGTTTGCACAATCCCCGGTACCGAACTCCACGGCGTTAGTACGATTGCCAGATCGATCGATAGCGGCAGTTCTGAGACGTCAGCAAACGCGGGTTGGCCAAAGATTAGCGAACGTTGGCGATTGACTAGATGAACCTGGATAGAGTCGGGTTGGTCCAGTAAATGCCGAGTGATCCCGGTGCCGAGCGAATCGGACTGGTCGGATGCGCCGATGATTGCCACCGATGCTGGCCGGTAGAGGCGCTCGATCGGTAGCGCAGGGCGGTTCATCGGCAATCTCCGTGATGCTAGCCCGGATGTTTCATAAACTTCACGCGCCCTCGCTAGGCCCTTGATCGCCCAGCGATTTTTCCTCAGCCGGGTGTATGAACCACTACACCGCTCCTTCGAAAAAACCACTGGGCAATCAATGTCCTGCGCGATCATCGCGCGAGTTCATGAAATATCCG
>QIMA01000085.1 GCA_003233535.1 Rhodanobacteraceae bacterium | reverse complement strand
GACCGACCAAGGCATCGGCACGGCGCGCACTTCTGGGCCCTCTACCCTGGACCCTTCCTGCGCCCTATCTAGCCGTTTGCTCTTCCAACTGGTCGCGGAAGCGAACGATCTCGTCGGGCACGCGTTCGACACGGCCTTCGAAGATCATTCTGGTCGTGGCATCGCCATAGACTCGCTCATTGGCCCGATCATCGATGATCAAAGCCGAGCCGTCTAGTGATACGCCAGCAAACAGGCCACGCGAGCGCGAGTAGGACAGAATTTCTGCCTTCAGCGAAGCGTCGGTCGCGGCAGAGGCCTGCCGGCCAACCGGACCCGCCGCCGCCGAGGCGTCGGCGCCGATGGTGAACTTGCCGTTGATCAGGTTATCCACGCCACGTTGCGTGCGGAATACCAAGATGATGTCCGAGCTCTGCACGCCGGCTTGGAAGCCGACGCTGCCGCCGGTCATTGTGATGTAGCTGGGATGCGACCACGTGCCGTCTGCACTGCGCACTGAAACCAAGCCCTTACCGCGCCGCGCACCAATCACGAAACCCGCCTTAACGACCTCAGGAATGACGGCTATGGCGTAAGAGCGGTCCAGCAGCTTGTAGGGGATATTCGAATCTGGGGAAGACTGAATCTCTGTGAGCACTGAGATCGCGTTCTCAGCGCGTTTAAGCTCCTTGGTTTGAGCAAAGGCGGTACTGTGCGAAACCAAAAAGATCAGCGACAACAGACCCACAATACGTAATCGGTCAACGAGCATCTGGCTACTCCATGGGCGAGATGTTTGGGACCATAGCGGTCCGAGGGATAAAGCATGCTGAACAGCAGCGCCACGAATGTGGCGCCATATGCTGATCAGAGGCGTCGACCGACCAGAATTGCGCCGAAACCGGCGAGCAGCAGCATTAACAGCGCTAATGCCGGCACGCCCACGGTGGTCACTTCAATCGGCGGATCAGCTGGACCGTTAGGACACACAGTCGGAGCAATGGCTAGCGTCTCAATTTCTATTGAATCGTCGCCCTGTACCGGCACCGGCGAACTGGCCAGTCCGGTATCAACGTTGATCTGTACGATCTCGCTCACGCGTTCCACCTGCGGCTGACCAGCTGGCGGTGGATTAAAGTCCAATACGGCCCACAGATTGCCGTCACCATCGAAACCTAAGCCGGCGTCGTAAAAGCTGTAGCCGAGCTGCAGGCGGCCGATCAGGCTCGCTAGTCCGGTCTCAGTATCGATGTGATACAGACCTTCGTCGTCACCAACGCCGATGCCGAACAACGTATCGCCGTAGGCCGCCAGTCCGGAGATGCTCACACCAGTCTCGCCAATAAATTCGGTGCTGCCGTCACCTCGATCGACTCGCCACAGCTTACCGACGCTGTCTGAGCTGAGCCAAAGCGTGTCGTCACAGGTAAACGTCAGGCCAAAATCGAGCTGATTGAACACGCCACCGGTACCTTCGTTTTGCAGACCTAACCCGAAGATTCCGCCAATCGCCTGTGCTTCGCCGCTACTGATCTGCAGCCGCATCAAAGTCTCGGTTAGATCGGAGACCGCGTACAGCGTGGCCTTGCTGTCAAAAGCCATCCCCTCAACGTCTAGGAACGGCGTATTGCCGATGCTGCCGAATTCGCCAATGGGAAAGAGTTGACCGTTGGACAGGTCCAGGCGTGCCAGCTTATCGTCGACCGCGGTGTACGCTATTGGTTCGGCATAGGTGCCGACGCTGAATAAAATCCCTGCCGCAGCGCAACACGCAGCAACGACACACCGTACGCGACGATGCGCGTCCGGCTGGGGCTTCGCAACCGACGTTTTGCCGAGTCCGAGGTATGTATTTAGCAGAGCTAGAGGCACATCACTTGGCCCTTGTTATGCTTTGATCTCTGAAAGGATCTGGGCGCAAGGCGAGAGTGTAGCAGCGAGGCCTATACAATCAAAGCCTTATCGCGTTTCCAGTGCATATTTTGAGTAGTCAGACACAACTAGTGGGGAAGCATGAGCCTGGGTAATCGATACGATCACGCACGCGCAGAAAAGAGCGCGTTGTTGCTGGTTAATTTGGGTACGCCGACAGAGCCGACGGCGCCAGCGGTGCGCCGCTTTCTGGCGCAGTTTTTGTCTGACCGGCGGGTCATCGATTTACCGCGTTGGATGTGGTGGCCGATCTTGCACCTAATCGTTCTGCGCTTTCGTCCGGCGCGCTCAGCCAAAGCCTACCGCAAGGTCTGGACCGAAGAGGGTTCGCCGCTGATGCTGCACACGCGCGCGCTAACCGAGGCGGTCGCCAATGAGCTCCATGGTCGCGGCTGGGAGCAACTGCAAGTTGCATTCGCAATGACGTACGGCGAACCGTCGATCCCCGGCGTTTTGCGGCGTCTGCGCGACGATGGCGTGCGCCGGATCGCGGTACTACCGATGTACCCGCAGTACTCGGCGACCACCACGGCGCCGATCAACGATCAGGTAGTCGATGAGCTGAAGTCCTGGACCCACGCGCCGCAGCTGCGTTTGCTCGACTCCTATCACGCCAATCGGCACTGGATAGTCGCGGTTGCCGCCAGCATTGAACGCCACTGGGAGCTGCGTGGGCGCGCCGAGCGCTTGCTGTTTTCCTTCCACGGCATTCCGCGCCGTTATTTCCTCAATGGTGACCCCTATCACTGCCAGTGCATGGCTAGCGCACGGCGCATCGCCGAGCGAGTCGGCCTGAGCAGCGATGAGTACTACGTCAGCTTTCAGTCGCGGGTGGGCCGCGAAGAATGGCTGCGGCCCTACACCGATCAGACGCTCGAACAATGGGGCAAAGAGGGTGTCCGCACAGTTCAGGTGATATGCCCCGGGTTTGCGGTGGATTGTTTGGAGACCTTGGAAGAAATCGTGATGGAGAACGCCGAGAATTTTGTTGCGGCCGGCGGCCAAGATATGGAATACATCCCCGCGCTGAATGCCGGTCCGTCGCACGCCGCTGCCATGGCCTCGATAGCGGAGCAATTGCTGAGCGGCTGGCAAGACGTTGATCCAAATCCGGAAGCACTGGCTCGTCGCAACCAACACGCAGAGCAATTGGCGGCCACCTCACCGAACTGCCCGAAAGCATGAGCATGCAGACATGGACGCGCGCAGTAGGAAGTCAGCAGTGGGCCGGTTTGCGCGGAGGGCAAGGTAGGCCGCTGCTGGCCCTGCATGGCTGGCTGGACAATGCCGGCAGTTTTGGTCGCTTGGCGCCGCTGATCGGTCAGCGCCAGTGGTGGGCGGTTGACCTGCCCGGACACGGCTTCAGTTTTCATCGCCCGCAGGGCGCTTGGTATCACTTCATCGACAACGTCTCCGACCTGCTCGGTCTGGTCGACTCGCTGGGCTGGCAGGAGTTCGATCTGGTTGGCCACTCCATGGGCGGCGGTATCGCCACCCTGTTGGCCGCGGCTGCGCCCGATCGAGTGCGCACGCTGACTTTGATCGAAGCGCTGGGGCCGCTGGCGCGGAACAACGAACAAGAGGTCGTCAACGATCTCCGCCGCGGCATGCTTGATCGCAGTCGGGCCACCGAAAAGCAAACGCGCGTGCATCTGGACATGGACAGCATGCGCCGCGCCCGTAGTAATGCGATGGGCGGGTTATCTGAGCAAGCCACCGAGGATTTGCTCGTGCGCGGACTCAAAAAGGTCGACGGTGGCTACACTTGGCGCTCCGATCCGCGGCTTACCCTGAACACGCCGATACGCTCGACCGAAGCGCAGATCCAAACGCTGCTGCGCGCTATCACCTGCCCTAAA
>QIMA01000276.1 GCA_003233535.1 Rhodanobacteraceae bacterium | reverse complement strand
GGGCTAGTGACATTTGTTGTGAGCCAATGTAGGCGCGATTCAGAAAGTGGCGGCGGTGTGGTAGTGCTTTTTGTGCGAGGATCGCAGCTTACGATGATCTTTGACGGAGCGTATAGATGAGCGAAGCGGCCGCACTCAGAGCACAAAAGCTCACTCGGCAAATCCTTTGGGCTCTCGTGCTGGGTGCTGCGTTCGGGACGCTGTTGAATTTCCTGATTTATGGCGCACATATCGGTTGGTTGGGTATCGACTGGAATCCGATCCCAGCACTGGCTGCATGGCTGCAGACGTACATCGTCAATGGTCCGCTGAAGCTGTTGGGCGGGCTGTTTAAGAATGGCCTGCAGCTGCTAGTCGTCCCCTTGGTGTTTTTCTCCCTGGTCGCCGGTACTGCAGCGCTACGCGATCCCGCCAGTCTTGGCCGGTTGGGTTGGAAGACCCTGGCCATGTACATGTTCACCACGCTCATCGCGGTGACTGTGGCGTTGACGCTGGCCATGATCTTCCAGCCTGGAGCGGGCGCGACGCCCGAACTTGGCGCAGAGTTCATTGCTCCGGAAGCGCCGTCCCTGCTCAACGTCCTGCTGGCAATGGTCACCACTAATCCGGTGGCGTCCCTAGCTAACGGCAGCATGCTGCAGATCATTGTCTTCGCGGTTTTGCTCGGTATCGCTATGGTCATGGCCGGTCAAGCCGGTGAACGCATCGCCAACTTTGTCGGCGACTGCAACGAAGTCGTCCTGCAGTTGGTCACCATCGTGATGAAACTTGCGCCCATTGGTGTTTTCGCGCTGCTGGCAACGGCGGTTGCGGAACTTGGCTTCGACACGATCTTGAAGCTACTCAAGTACGTTGCCCTCCTGGCGTTCTGCTTGCTTTTACATCTGTTTGTCACCATGCCCCTGCTGCTGCGTTTTTTAGGCGGCCTCAATCCTTGGCCGTGGCTGCGCAAGATGCGTCAGGTGTGGATGTTCGCTTTCTCCACCTCCAGCTCCAACGCCACCATCCCGATTACCTTGCGCGTGGCTGAGGATCGTCTAGGCGCCAACAACAAGGTCGCCGCGTTCACCATCCCGCTGGGCGCGACGATCAATATGGACGGCACGGTGATGATGCAGGGCGTAGCCACGGCATTCATTGCGCAGCTCTACGGCATAGACCTGACTGTGATTCAGCTAGTCACCGTGGTCGGCATGGCGACTCTGGCATCGATAGGCACCGCGGGCGTGCCCAGCGCGGGAATGATCATGCTCACCTCAGTATTAGCCCAGGTCGGGCTGCCGCTGGAAGGCATCGCCATCGTTCTCAGCGTGGATCGGCTACTCGACATGTTGCGCACCATGGTCAACGTCTCCGGCGACGTTGCGGTGACCTGCATCGTGGCCAATTCCGAAGGGCAGTTGGATAAGGACGTTTACAACGGGGCGTGACTTTTTAGGGCTGAGAGCTGAGGGAGAGCAAGAACCGGAGCCAGAGCCCAGAAAAGGGAACTCGACGCCGCTTTCGCCTTTGCTCTAAGCCCTGTGCTGTGGGGCATTTATTGGCATCGGAGCCGATCAGTTTTGGCTCAATTCGTCCCTGAAAAGTGCGTGAATTCGGTCTCTCAGCCCTCAACCCTCAGCCCTCAGCCCTCAACTTGTGGCATCCTCCCGCGCCTGACCGAAACTAACCTGCGGAGCCACAGCATGCCCAGTCACGACCACCGTAGTGCCGAACGCCCGGCAGCCGACCAGCCACTGGTCGACATCGCTGACTATGTAATCGACTATCAGATCGATTCAGACGAGGCCTACGACACCGCTCGTTTGTGTCTGATGGATTCGCTGGCTTGCGCCATTCTGGCGCTGCGCTTCCCGGAGTGCACTAAGTTGCTCGGACCGATCGTGCCCGGCGCTACTATGCCCGGCGGTGCGCGGGTGCCGTTCACCAATTACGAGTTGGATCCGGCCCAGGCGGCATTCAACATCGGCGCGCTGATCCGCTGGCTGGATTTCAACGACACTTGGTTGGCTGCTGAATGGGGCCATCCGTCCGACAATCTGGGCGCTATCTTGGCCACCGCCGATTATGTCTCGCGGACCAACCTGCGTGATGGCAAGCCGCCGTTGACCGTCAACGATGTGCTCACCGCTGCGATCAAGGCGCATGAGATTCAGGGCTGCTACGCCTTGGAGAACGCTTACAACGGCGTCGGCTTAGATCACGTGATTCTGGTTCGTTTGGCCTCCACGGCTGTGACCACGGCGATGCTCGGCGGCGGTAAGGACGAAGTAATCAATGCCGTCTCCAACAGCTGGATCGACGGTGGCGCCCTGCGCACCTATAGGCACGCGCCGAATGCCGGCTCGCGTAAGAGCTGGGCTGCCGGTGACGCTTGCAGGCGCGCGGTTACTCATGCGCTGATGGCCAATCGCGGCGAGATGGGCTATCCGTCTGCGCTTAGTGCTAAGCGTTGGGGCTTCTATGATGTGGCCTTCGGCGGCAAACCGTTCCGTTTCCAGCGTCCCTTCGGTAGCTACGTGATGGAGAACGTGCTGTTCAAGATCAGTTACCCGGCCGAGTTCCACGCGCAAACGGCCGTCGAGTGTGCCCTTAAGCTACAAGATGAGGTGAGCGGTAAGCTCGACCAAATTGAGCGCATCGTTATCGAGACTCAGGAAGCCGGTTCGCGGATTATCGACAAGACTGGCCCGCTGGCCAACCCAGCCGATCGTGACCACTGCATTCAGTACATGGTTGCGATTCCGCTGATCCATGGCAAGCTCACCGCTGAGCACTACGAAGACGAAGTTGCCGCCGATCTGCGCGTCGACGCTCTCCGTAACGTGATGGAAGTTCGCGAGAATCCAGAGTTCACCCGCGACTACTTCGACCCGGAAAAACGCTACATTGGCAACGCGATCCAAATCTTCTTCAACGACGGCACCCAGACTGAGCGAGTTTGCGTGGATTACCCGATCGGTCATCGCCTCCGCCGCTCCGAGGGCGTGCCGGTGATGGGGCAGAAGTTTGAGGCTGCCTTGGGTCAGGTTTATCCGCGAGCCAGAGTTGCGAAAATGCGGCAACTGTTCGCGGATGCGGAGCGCTTGGGGAATACTCCAATTAACGAATTTATGACATACTTCGCGCCGTAACTGATCAAGTGCCCGGCCGTTGGCCTGGGGCTTGGGGGACCTGTATACCTAATGCAAGGAGCTTCACTATGAAAAAGGCGCTGCATCTAGCGCTGATCGCGGCAATCTTTGGAGGCGCTGCTGTGCACGCCCAAGATTACGACGATCGGATCTACTTCTCGCCGCGTATCGGCGGGGTCCTTTCTGCCGATAGTCGTGATGCCGATGACGCACTGTTTACCGGCATTGGCTTCGGGCGTTTTCTGTCGCCGAACTGGGCTATAGACCTTGAGGTCTCCCATGACGACATGGAGCTCGACAACTTCGCTAATAGGGAGTGGGAGCATCTCGGGCTGGGGATTGCCGGTCGCTACTTCTTCAACGGTCAGGATGACAAATTCCGTCCGTACTTGATGGCCGGCGCTGGCGCGCTGCGTCATGACCGCTGGAATAGCCAGAATGGCTGGAAGCCGATGCTCAACTTGGGCGGCGGTATCCAGTACATGTTCAACGACGACTTCGGTTTCCGGGGTGAGTTGGCCTATCGTCTGGACGCCGACAACGAGTCAGTCAGTGGCGATAGCGAATACGGCGACTTCCTGGCCACCGTTGGCTTGGTTGTGATGCTTGGTGACAAGCCGAACACCTCCGGCACGCCATCGT
>QIMA01000562.1 GCA_003233535.1 Rhodanobacteraceae bacterium | reverse complement strand
ATCGGAAAGCCGTGTGCGGGAAAACTGCACGCACGGTTTGATGAGGGAGGGCAGGCGTGAGCCTGTCCTCTACTCTACCCATGGAATGCGTTGAGCAGTGCGACGCGCTCAACCGCTGCACCACCACCGTCTATGACGCCGCCGGTCGCCGTACTGCGGTGATCGACGCCGCCGGCAACGCCACCCGCTTCGAGTACGACCCCGGCGGCCGCTTGCTGCAAACCGTCCACGCCGACCCGGATGGCGAAGACGGCGACAACGCCAACAACCCGCGCACGTCGGTGGCCTACGACGATGCCGGCCGCAAGGTCGCTGAAATGGACGAGCAGGGCGTCACCCGCCGCTATGCCTATGATCTGCTCGGGACTCATTGGGGTCAGGTCGACAATCGTACAACGCAAACTCACCGAGGCTGATTCCAACCGGTCCTAAACTGCAAGTGTCGAAGCATGGTGAAGGTATCGATGCAACGGATACCGAGGCTAGCGCACACGTCGGGAACGCGGCGGTTCTGCCGTTGCTTTTTTGGTTTAGATACCTCGGTGGTTACCACGCAGTAGTCAGCTGGTGCTGCCAGTGCGTAAGCGATCAGAAACGGGTCTCGCCCCAATTGTTCAAGTTCGTCGTCTGTTAGGTCGTTTGCATAGCCCTGTGCGATGACGTGCTGAACGAGTTTTGGGTCGACTTCTTTGGAAAAGATGATCGCCTTTTTGTGCGCTGAATTCTGTATCCAGGCGTAAAGCAGGTCTTGTTCAACGTCGTTGCTGCCGTCTTTGATTTCCTCGTAGATTTCGATCGGCACCTTGACCTTGTTGCTGGTGGCTTGATGCGCTAACCACGACCAAAACTCGGGGACGGCGTCCACCGGATAGTAGTAGCTATGTGCGGTGATCAGAACGTTGGCATCCAGAAGGTAGATCACCGGTTAAGCCACTTGCGGATGCAAAGCGCTGAGCAGCGTCGCCACGCTGCGGGGTTTGACGCCCAGTACCTTGCCCGCTTTGGTCGGCGTCAGTGCGCCATCGCTCATGTTGCGGTCGACGAATTTCAGCAATGCTGATCCAAGTTTGTGGCGTCGCACAACGTAGTAGTCAGGTCCGCCTTTCTTCTCTCGACTTCGAGTGCGTTGAGCACTGCGCTGTTGCCGCCACTCATCTCGAAAGCTCTGGGTCAGGCTTTGCCACGACTGTTCAGAAATACGTCGGGCTTGAAACAGCCGATAGGCGACCAGGGATCGGCTTAACAGATGTTCCCGCGCGAATTCTCCGATCAGTTCGATTATGGTTTCGCGGTCGGAGTTCGGGTCGATCTGAAGACTCGCCAGCTCGCCGCTGGGAAGCAGAAATGCGCTGGCGACATCGTTGCAGAACTTCTCCAACCGACTCTCGCCCCAGGCACCGCTCACACCGGATGCGCCGATCCACAGATGGCAGACTTCATGCAGCAATGTAAACGCCCAAGCTGACTTGGCGTCTTGGTCGTTGATGACCACGAACGGCGCTAATGGATCGGCCAGGGCAAAGCCCCGGAAGGCGGCCACATCCAGACTGGTGTGGTGGCTGCCGAGATTGCCAATGAGCAGGACAAACACGCCGACGGCCTCGACGCGGCTGCGCAGGTAGGCAAAGGCCGCCTCAGGCGATCCCTGGGATCGAAAAGTGGCCAAATCCAGGCCGGTTGTCGACTGAATAGACTTCAGTACCTGGGAAACCCCGGCGTTTACGCTCATGGAGCCGATA
Organism: Rhodanobacteraceae bacterium; assembly: GCA_003233535.1. Classification (GTDB taxonomy): domain Bacteria; phylum Pseudomonadota; class Gammaproteobacteria; order Xanthomonadales; family SZUA-5; genus SZUA-5. The sequence goes on along the minus strand of QIMA01000562.1, from coordinate 2,044 downwards.
AACGGGAGGGTTCCGGCGTCGTCGTCTTCCTCTAAAAGCGTGCGCACCATCGATTGTCGGGCGCGGATGTCGCGCAGCAATGCGTCGACGAGCGGCTCGTCGGCTGTGTGCTGACTCGGTAGGGTGCGAAAATCTTCACCGCGATCCCCCTTTTGCGGCGGCGCATTGAGGTAAAAGGTCAACAGCGACCGGCGATAGGTCTTTGACATCTTGACCAGCAGCGCGCGGCTTGGTGGCTGCTCGCCAGATTCGTACGCAAGCAACCGATCTGGTGGCGAAACACCTCGGGCCTCGGAGATGCGGAGCTTTCCTGCTGCATCGTCGATCGACAGACCTGCCGTTTCTCGGGCCCAGATCAGTATGTGGGGATTGATGGCGGGCATGAGGGTAGGCGATGGGTCTGTGTTTTGGGTGTTCAATCAAGCCTAGCGTAGATACAAATCGAGCCAAAGCAGATCAGGTGCTAGAAGTATCGGCGGCTAGAGTTCTTCAATGATCAAGTGTTCTGTTGGTTGCCCACACGCGGACTGATCCGCTTTGGTCCTACGCTTCGTCCGATCGTCCGCGCGACCTGCGCACTCTTCACTAACCCGTCTATTACCACGATCAGCGCCTGCTGCTCGCGATCGGGCAATTCATCAACTTCATGGACCAGTTGTTGCAGCTCGGCATTGCGGATGGCGGGCACACTGCTGATTGCCTGACGTCCACCAAGCTCGTCCAGACTCATCTGAAGAATGTCGGCGGTCTTGATCAGCATTTCCAGGCTTGGCGTATGGCCACCACGTTCCCAACGGTTGTAGCTACGTGCCGCCATGCCGGGTAATTCAGCTAGACGGGTCTGTGTCAGTCCACGTTCTTCACGCAGCTGCTTGAGGCGCTCGGCGATGCCTTGCGCATGTCCAGATTCACCAACCATGTGGGGGTGGCGATCATCGTACGGCGCTCCTTCGTGGTGGTTGTCAGAATATCACGAGAACATCTGTAGTGAAGATCACCTATGCGTCTAGTGACGTGATTTCATCAGAAGGAGTTTTTCATGGCCCGCATCCCCGCAGTGTTTTTCAAGCTAGTTGGTCGGTAAATCTACGCAGCGGTCACCACGTTTTCGCTGTTACTTCTGACCGTGTCGGACCGATCTGGATTGAGCGATACGACGGCGGGCGGTGTCCAGTTTCTGGTTGGGCCACTCCAGCGTGACGGGTTTCGATCCTTCGCTTGTTCGTAGAGTCGTTTTCGTTTGCGCTGGTCGAGGATGGCGATGTCGGTACCGTCATGACGTTGGCTGGGGCTGACGAATACAATGGCGCTGTGATGGTGTTCGGTGTTGTACCAACGAACAAAGTTCAGCACCCATTGGCGCGCTGCCTGGATGCTGTCGAAGCCATCGACGGGGTAGTCGTGGCGGTATTTAGTCGTGCGGAAAAGCGCCTTTCGAGTACGGGTTGTCATCGTTGACGCGTGGCCGGCTGAACGAGGTCCGGATGCCGAGCCGGTCCAGGGTTGCCCGCAACGTGCTCGATTTCTGCGGACTACCGTTGTCGGCGTGCAAGACCAGACTTGATTGGCGCCGATGGCGTGATGGGAGGTCAGCGTAGTAGCCGTGCTTGGGCGCCGGGCGCGACCCCGGGATGCTGCTGTTTGGCGCTGTGCAAGGCGCGGTAGAAGCTTGATTCACTGGCTAGATACACGCCTTCATCAGCCAAGCTTGGGACAATCTGGCTGGGCGGCATATCCGCAAATTGTGGTAGCTGGCAGCAGTCCAGGATTGCCTGTCGCTCATGCGGCTTAAGAGCGTTTGCCGGGGTTGGATGAACCGCTTCCGGTCGCTTATCGGCAATCACTTCACCGGTCCGGGCATTCAGCCAACGGCGATAAGTCCGCCGATCGATACCGGCGGTTTGACAGGCGCTGCAGAACCGGGCGCCGGCTGCGGTCGCCTCATCAATCAGGGTGACGATGGTGCTGCGATCATCAGAGGCGGTCATTCGTCCGCGTCCTTGTCGTACAGCACCTCCAACTCTCCCCGCAGCACCAGCAAAGC
>QIMA01000008.1 GCA_003233535.1 Rhodanobacteraceae bacterium | reverse complement strand
CGCTGAAGTGATCGTCGCTGAGACCGGCGACGGCATCATGGGCGAATACGGTGTGCAGGCGATCTTGGCCGACCCAGAGCTGCGCAAACAAAGCGCGCTGTTCCTTTACTGCGCCAATGATCCGGTCGGCGTGGCCGGCGGAATCGATTATCTGCGCAAGGAGTACGGGATCAACGTCGACGTGGTCGCCGGGCCAGCAACCGACAATGCCGTCGGTCAGCGCTTCGTCGAACGTCTGGGCGTTCCCGCACACAATGCCAAAGTTGACGGGCCAGCGCTGGGGCGGATGGTGTTGGATAAGGTTAGATCGAAGATTTAGAGATCAGTTCCGGTGGCCAGTGAGAGCTGGTCAAACGAGGAATTAGAAAAAGGCGCAACCCACTGACTGATGGTTTTAACAGGCCTCGTACCTGTCCATTCGTAGGTCGGACAAAGACCGAGCCTAGGCGAGGGCGTGTCCGACTGTTGATGATGACGAAAGCCGGGCTTGAGGTCCACACACGCTTGCGTTCCACACAGGCCGAACACTGGGGGCGCGGACGGCTCTTACTCTCACTGGTACTGGAACTGGCCACTGCTACTGAGCTCAAACACCGGAACTAACCTATATTTCGCGCGACTCCATACGCGCTAAGTCCGAAGGAACCCCGCCGATGCCTAACCCCTCCACACCATCAATTGACGCGCTAATTCTGGGCGGCTCAGGCTACGGCGGTGGTGAGCTGTATCGCTGGCTGCTGCAGCATCCGCATGTAGCTTCGATTGCGGGTGTGGCAAAGCGTCAGGCGGGCAACGAGGTTGCGGTGGCGCATCCGCATTTGCGCGGTCTGGTGAGCGGCAAGTTTCAGTCCGAGCCGGATTGGGCGGCGCTGGCGGAGTCTGAATGTCCGGTCCTGTTCGCGGCCTTGCCGCACGGCGAGCTTGGGCGTTTGTATGCCGACTATCAGCAGCAGTGGCAGCACCACGAACTAGCCGATCGTTTGCTCGTTATCGATTTATCCGGCGACTTTAGGTTGCGCGATCCGGCGGTATTCGAAAAAGCCTACGGCGGCACGCATCCGTGCCCGCAATTCCTGCCGGACTTCGAATACGGCTTGGTCGACTGGCAACCCGATCGGCTACGCAGCGCCAAACGCATCGCCAATCCAGGCTGTTTCGCCACCGCGCTGAGCTTGGGTCTGCTCTGGCTGGCGCATTTGCCAGCGCAGCTCAGACCAGAATCGGTGGCGATTAGCGCCATCACCGGCTCCAGCGGTTCCGGAGCCAGCGCCTCAGACACCACCCATCACCCAACCCGCGCGCACGACTTTCGCGCCTATAAGCCGCTACGCCATCAGCATCGCTTCGAAGTCTCAGCCGCAATCGAGCGAGCAGGCTGGTCGGCACCGTTCTCACTGGTGACCCATTCGGCGCCGGTAGTGCGCGGCATCTACGCGACCCTACAATTTGCCGCCGGCGAGTGCCGCGCGGACGACATGGATGCCGCTTTTGAACGAGCGTTCGCCGGCGCGCGAAGCATTCGGCGAGTTCCCGCAGCCCCGCGTCTAGTCGCGGTGACCGGAACCAACTTCACCGACATCAACTGCAGCCTTGCTGATGGCTACGGCGCCGTGATGGTGGCCCTAGATAATCTGGGCAAGGGCATGGCCGGGCAGGCCGTGCAAAACATGAATCTGGCCACAGGTCTGGCCGCTGACTGTGGATTACGAACTGCCGCCGCCTATCCCGGATAATTGATCGCTCAGAACTCGGCTGAATCATGGCACCATCGACTCTCCTAGCCCGGAATTTCATAAACTTCACGCGCCCTGGCTAGGCCCGTGATCGCCCAGCGACTTTTCCTCAGTCGGGTGTATGAACCACCCCGTTTTGAAAAACCACCGGCGCTCCCTTTCTTGAAAAAACAGGGTGAAAAACCACTGGCCTACCAATGTCCTGCGCGAGCATCGCGCGAGTTCATGAAATTCCCGGCTAGTCGTCAACGGCTATCCGCTGCTGTGGGCCTTCTCGCTGTTGGTGGCGGTTGCTGGCGTCTTCGTCTCGAGTCGCGAAAAGACCGGTCCCTGGCCGCTCATGTTGGGTCTGATACCGATAATCGTGGTGATCCCTGTTCGCTGCTCTACTACCCAATTTTTAAGCTATCTGCGGCCATGTGAGGCCGTGCTGCGGCAACGCCAGTCCACGCCCAACAATCAACACCCTTTTGCTCGCTTCGGCGTCGGATCCTCAAATCCGTCTTCCAGCAACTGGTCGATCCGCTTCAACGCATACACGGCGCCCTGATCGGTGAATTGGTCGTCGGTGCCAAATGCGCCCACCGCCACCGTATCGGAATCGGCGTAGGCAACAGCGTGGCCAAAACTGCCGGAATCGGCTGGTGCGTGCCGCAAACCCGCCTCCCAACAGCCAGCCACGCGCTCAAATCGATAAACCGCACCGCCGCCCATGCACCCCGATGTATTCAGGCAGTACGCGCCTACCAGCGCTTCGTCTCCGCGCAGCGCCACCGACTGACCGAAGCGCTCCTGCAGTTGCGCGTCGGTTGAACGCAGTTTTTCTTCCTCAGCCCACGTACCTGCGCGGCGAAATACATACGCAGATCCAGCATCTGCCCCGGCCGACTTGTTGTCGTTGCCGGCACCGCTGATCAGCACGTCGCCGTCAATCGCTACCGATAACCCCAAGCGATCATTGTCAGCGCGATCAGAAGCAAACAGCGGCAAGCCGTCTGCCACGAATGTCCCCGCAACGTCTTCAAAAACCAGCACGGCCCCGACACTGTCGACCATCGCCGCATCGTCAGCCAGGGGTGCGCCGACCGCTAGGCGATTGCCACTCAGGGCAACGGACTGGCCAAACCGACCGCCCTCGTTTAACCCACCCAGTAGCGTTTGCGGCGCGCCGATGGCGCCTGAGATGTCGTACACATGCACCGCGCCGTGCTCAACCGTCGCTTGCTGCGCACGAGCCTCACCGACCACCAGCCGATTGCCGTCCTCTGAGATCGCTAGCGCAACGCCGTAGTTGCCGGCGTTTACTGGCAGGGGTGGGTTGATAAAGGTATCCAGCACATAGGGCATCCCGGACGATGCGCGCCGATACAGATAGACGCGGCCGCTATTGAGGTCAAGCGTGTCGTCAAACGGTGCCCCCACCGCGACCACGGATCCCAGTAGGCCGCCGATGGCTACCGCAAAACCATAGCCATCTTCGCCAACTCCAGCGGTGAGCCTTTGACCGACGACGAACTGGTCTTCGCCTGGAAGCATAGTGGCTACCGAAACGAAGCCACCCAGCGACCCCACAATGGCAATCATGCTGCCGCCTGGGCCGGGGCTGGCAGCGACGGAGAATCCGAGCAGATCGTCGTCTGCGGGATTGGGCTCCAGGCTTTGCGGGCCGACGAAAAAATCGACACCCGCCAGGGCGAGTGGGCTAAACAACAGGCACAGAACAAGAGCTAGTGATCGCATAGCGGCTCACAGTGATCGTAAAGTGCCGAGTGTAGAGCGTCGCCATCGTCCAAGCTGTGCCGTGTTTGGCGGTCCGGTCAACCTGAAAACAGATGCTACCCGTGCTGAGGCGAGCGCCAGCTCTGTTGATAACAGATGGTGGTGTCGTGGCGGGGTCCGCCCCACTGGAAAGCGGCGCAGGCGGGTGAGACGCGTAGCGGTGGTTTCCTACGGCTAGCCAGTTATAACCCGGATGTTTCATAAACTTCACGCGCCCTCGCTAGGCCCTTGATCGCCCAGCGGTTTTTCCTCAGTCGGGTGTATGAACCACTACACCGC
>QIMA01000076.1 GCA_003233535.1 Rhodanobacteraceae bacterium | reverse complement strand
TCGTGATGGCGCTGCGGCCTGCGCAGCCTGGTCATAAACGATCGTGCCGTCGCGACCGACCAGATAGACCCGTGGAGTTCCGCTGACGCCCCATGCTTCTGCCACGGGATCGCCATCGCTTACCTGCAAGAAGTCGTAGCCTTGGGACGCCAAGTAGCTGGTGCCGTCTGCCGGGTCGTCCTCGCGGATATTTACCGCAATGACTTCCACCCGCTCAGGGCCGTGCTCGTCGAGAATGCTCTGCAGATGCGGCATGACCGCCTTGCAGTAGGGGCACCAACTGGCCCAGAACAGGACCACCGTTGGTCGCTTCGCGCTAATCGCCGCCAGAGTAGACGATTCGTTGTCCGACAACGGCACGGTTATCGCCGGAGCTGGTTGACCCTCACTGACCACGGGCTCGGCGGCTATGGCCGGCAGCGCGAGCGGCGGCAGCAGCAGTAGAAGTAGTGCGCGAATCAGCATAATCGTTTTCCGTTAGCGGGTATTGCTATCTAGGACCCGCTATCGGCGCCGATGATCACAACGCATGCGCCTGCCGATCAACGGCAGTACGACCAAGACTGCAATCGGCCATTCGAATAAGGCATCACGCCGTGAAAACTCCGCGGATCTTGGTCGAACACCAGCGGCAAGAACAGCCGATCCCCCTCCCACATCGGCAGGTCCATTAGTCGGTCCCGCGCAATCCATTCCAAGTCGCCCTCTGGGTTGCTCTGGCACGGCGTCCCGCTGTAGCTGCGAATAAGGAAAACGAAGCCAAACCAGTCCTCCCCATTTTTGCCGAATCCTGGCCAGCTAATGGTGCCGCGTAGATCCATCCGCGCGCAATCGATGGCGGCCTCTTCGCGGATTTCGCGGCGCATGCCGGTGACCACGTCTTCGTTAGCCTCGAGTTTTCCTCCCAGGCCATTGTATTTGCCGTAGTGGTCGTCGTTTGTTCGGGCGTTGCGATTAATCATCAGCACCTCACTGGCATCGGCATTGAGGACGTAGCCTAGCGTGGCAACAATGGGTGTGTAGGGCATCGGTGGGCTCGCTTGGTTTGGATCAGCATAGCCGCAGTATGCCGATCATTTGAGAAGTGCTGAAGCGGGACTTCTAGGCCGATCGCATAGGCTCGCTGCAGTGTATTGTGAGCAACCCTTTTTCCAGCGCCCAGGTTGCCAATGACTGAAGCTCAAACCCGGCGCTTGGATCTGCGGTTTCGATTGGCCACACACGACGATGTGCGAGCCATTGTAGCCTTGGTTGAGCGTACGTACCGTGGCGATGCTAGCCGTGCTGGCTGGACCACAGAGGCTGACTTGCTAGAAGGCCAGCGAATTGATCCGCAGGGCGTGATGGAATCGATTGAGGGCGATCACAGCCGCGTGGTCTTGGCGCATTCAGGCACTGACTTGGTGGCCTGCGCGCATATCCAGCGGCGCTCAGCGATCGGCTACTTCGGCATGTTCTCGGTTGACACTGGACATCAGGGAAGTGGCTTAGGAGGCACCGTTTTGGCTGAATGCGAACGCCAGCTGCGCGACGATTTGGACTGCAACGTGGTCCAGATCATCGTGTTGAAGCAGCGCGTCGAGCTGATTGGCTGGTATCAACGTCGCGATTATCGACTAACCGGAGAGCGCCGCCCTTTTCCCTATGGCGACGAGCGTTTTGGTCTGCCGCGCGTTGCTGATCTGGAGTTTGTGGTTCTGCACAAGTCCTTGTCTGCGGATCGGGCACCGGCTTAATGGCAGCCCCAGGTCAGGCATCTATCGTCATCCGTCGCGCATACCCTACCGGAGTAAAACCGGTCGCTAGACGGGAGTTGTGGGCGTGGGCGATGTTCGACTTCGCCAACTCCGGCTACACCACGGTCGTCATCACGGCGATCTTTAATGCATATTTCGTCGCCGTGATTGCTTCTGGGCACGCGGCCGCGACGTTGCTGTGGACAACCGCACTGGCGCTGTCTTACGCGGTAGTGATGCTCAGCGCGCCGCTGATCGGGGCGTTAGCCGATCAACGTGGCAACAAAAAGACTTGGCTGATGTTCAGCACGTTGCTTTGCGTAGCGGGGACCGCTGCGCTGACCAGCTGCGGCCCGGGCGACATCGCGCTTGCATTGGTCCTGGTGGTGCTGTCCAACATCGCCTTCGGTACGGGTGAGAACCTGATCGCGGCCTTTTTGCCAGAGCTGGCCGATGCACGGGCGCTTGGCCGGGTTTCTGGATACGGTTGGGCCTTGGGCTATGGCGGGGGGCTGCTGACCTTAGCGCTGTGCCTGTACTGGATTCAGAGCGCCGATCCGGCGGGCCGCGAGTTGGCGGTGCGCCAATCGATGTTGATTACAGCCGTGGTTTTCGCGTTGGCCGCTTTGCCGACCTTTCTGATCTTGGTCGAAAGGCAACCGCCAGCAGTGAAGCGTAGTGGGGCGTTCAAGGCAGCTTGGGCCGAAGTGCGACAAAGTTTGGCCAGCACCGACGGACTCATCGATTTGCGGCGTTTTTTGGCCTGCATTATCGCCTACCAGGCGGGCGTTGGGACGGTGATCACGGTGGCAGCGATTTACACCCAGGAAGCGCTCGGCTTCAGCACTGTCGACAGCATCAAACTGATCATGGTGGTGAACCTGACAGCGGCGGTCGGCGCGTTGGCGTTCGGTTTGTTGCAGGATCGTTTAGGTCATCGCTTCAGTCTGGGGCTGAGCCTGGCGCTTTGGCTGGTGGCGCTAGCACTGTTGTGGGCGAGCGAGTCACGCAGTGTGGTTTGGTTGGCCGCTAACTTGGCCGGCCTAAGCTTAGGCGCCTCGCAGTCCGCAGGGCGCGCCTTGGTTGCCTATTTGTGTCCAGCAGGTCGTCAAGCCGAGGTTTTTGGCCTGTGGGGATTGGCGGTCAAGCTATCGATGATTATTGGACCGTTAGCGTACGGTTTGATCAGTTGGCTGACCGGCGATCACCGTCAATCGATGTTGGCCACCGCTAGTTTCTTTATCGTCGGTCTGCTGCTCCTGCAGCGCGTGGATGTCGATCGCGGCCGGGCCCGGGCTGTGCGAGATGCGCTGACATGAGCGACCGTTTGGGCAGTCGCCGTAGCGCACTGGCGCTGACCGCTGTGCTAGCGCTTTGTTGCGGGTTAGCGATTACCTCGCCAGCGGCGGATGCGCCATTGATCTTCGCGGCTGCCAGCCTCAAGGACGGCTTGGATGCCGTCCTTGAGCGTTACCAACAGCTCACCCAACGGTCGGTTAGGGTCAGCTACGCAGGCACTCCGGTGCTCGCCCGGCAAATTGAAGCCGGCGCACCGGCGCAGCTGTTTTTTTCCGCCGATGAGCAGTGGATGGACTACCTGGAGGAACGCCAGCTGGTTAACGCACGAACGCGAACCGACGTGCTCGGCAACGCCCTGGTATTGGTCTCGGCTGCGGGTTGTGGCGAGGCTGCCGGAGACAAGCTGGACGCCAGCACGCTTGCCCGATGGTTGGGCGATGGTGGTTTAGCCATGGCCCACCCCAAAACCGTTCCAGCAGGTCGATACGGCCAAGCCGCTCTGCGCCACTTGGCGCTGTGGAAGGGATTGCGCGGACGAATCATTGAGGTGGAGAACGTGCGTCTGGCGCTAATGCTAGCCGCGCGCGGTGAAGTGCAGTTGGCCCTGGTGTACGTCAGTGACGCCACAGTCGAACCGGCCGTCGAAATTTGCTATCGCTTTGCTGCTGACGCGCATCCGGCCATACGCTACCCGCTGGTCGCGGTGGCCGCAGAGTTAACCCCCGCCGACACCGACTTGCTCGCCTTCCTGGGTGGTCCGGAGG
>QIMA01000154.1 GCA_003233535.1 Rhodanobacteraceae bacterium | reverse complement strand
GCCTGCGGCAAACCAATTACCTGTCAGGTAATGGTCGCCGATGGCCGCCAAAGATTGCATCTGCACGCATTCGCCCATACTTCTGTCCACCCTCCTGTCAGTAGTGCCTTGCTAGCCCGGATATTTCATGAACTCGCGCGATGATCGCGCAGGACATTGATTACCCAGTGGTTTTTCTACAAGAAGCGGTGTAGTGGTTCATACACCCGACTGAGAATTGTCGCTGGGCGATCAAGGGACAAGCGAGGGCGCGTGAAGTTTATGAAATATCCGGGCTAGGATGCACAGCTGACCACTCGCACCTAGGTACTTAAAGCTACATGGACACGATTTCCATTCGCGGCGCGCGCACGCACAACCTGAAAAACGTCGATGTGGATCTGCCGCGCAACAAGCTCATCGTGATTACCGGCCCTTCCGGTTCCGGTAAATCGTCGCTGGCCTTTGACACGCTTTACGCCGAGGGGCAACGGCGCTACGTGGAATCGCTATCGGCCTACGCTCGCCAGTTTCTGTCGATGATGCAAAAGCCCGATGTGGACCACATCGAGGGCCTCTCGCCAGCGATCTCGATCGAGCAAAAATCGACCTCACACAACCCACGCTCCACCGTCGGTACCACTACCGAGATCTACGACTACCTGCGTCTGCTTTACGCGCGCACCGGCACGCCGCGCTGCCCCGATCACGCCCACGAACTGACCGCACAAACGGTGAGCGAGATGGTCGATGCGGTCATTGCGCTGGATGACACAGAGCGCTACATGCTGCTGGCGCCGGTAGTACGCGAGCGCAAAGGCGAGCATCAGCAGATCTTCGACCAGTTGCGCAGCCAGGGCTTTTTGCGCGCCCGCGTCGACGGTGAAGTTTATGAACTGGACGCGGTACCGGAACTGGCGCTGCGTAAGAAGCACACCATCGAAGTCGTCATTGATCGCTTCCGGCCGCGCGAAGATCTCAAGCAGCGCCTGGCTGAGTCCTTCGAGACCGCGCTGAAGATGGCCGACGGATTGGCCAGCGTGGTCAACATGGACGATGCAAAGCGCGCACCGCTGATGTTCTCGGCGAAATTCTCCTGTCCGGTTTGCGACTACAGCCTGTCTGAGCTCGAACCTCGGCTGTTCTCCTTCAACTCGCCGATGGGCGCGTGCTCGCGCTGCGATGGTCTGGGCGTGATTGAGTTCTTCGATCCTGAGCGGCTGATCATCAATCCGGATGCCTCACTGGCCGGCGGCGCCTTGCGCGGCTGGGATCGACGCAACCCCTACTACTTCCAGCTAATTCAGTCGCTAGCGCGCCATTACGACTTCGAGCTGGACACGCCTTGGAACGAACTCACCGATGCGCACAAGCAGGCGCTGCTGTACGGCTCGGACGGCGAGAAGATCGAGTTCCGCTACGGCGCGGGCAACGTCAAGCGGATGATCCGCAAACAGGTCTTCGACGGCGTGCTGAAGATCCTCGAACGCCGCTATCGCGAAGCGGAGAGCACGACTGTCAAAGAGGAACTGTCCCGCTACATCAGCGACAAGCCCTGCCCAGACTGCAGCGGCGCCAGACTCAACCGCGCGGCGCGCAATGTATTGGTGGCCGATACCCCGCTATCGGAGATCTGCCAATGGCCAGTGGCCGAAACGCTGGCCTTCTTCAATACCCTGGAGCTGCCGGGATGGCGCGGTGAAATTGCCACAAAGATCGTTAAGGAAATCTCGAACCGACTCACCTTTTTGGTCGATGTGGGCCTGGAATACCTCACTCTGCAGCGCACCGCAAAGACCCTATCGGGTGGCGAGGCGCAGCGGATTCGCCTAGCCAGCCAAATCGGCGCTGGTCTGGTCGGCGTTATGTACGTGCTCGACGAGCCGTCTATCGGCCTGCATCAGCGTGACAACGAACGCCTGCTGGGCACGCTCAAACGGCTGCGCGACCTGGGCAACACGGTGATCGTGGTCGAGCACGATGAGGAAGCCATTCGGCTGGCCGACCACGTTATTGATATCGGCCCGGCGGCTGGCGTGCACGGCGGCCGGATCATCGCCCAGGGCCAGCTCAAGGATATTTTGGCCAGCAGCGAGTCGTTGACCGGCAAGTATTTGTCCGGGGCGATGGCCATCGACATCCCAAAGCGCCATCCGCCGGATCCTGATCGCGTATTCAAGCTGCTCGGCTGCAGCGGGCACAATCTGCAGAACGTGGACCTAGAGATTCCGGCCGGTTTGTTCGTTTGTGTGACCGGCGTTTCTGGATCGGGTAAGTCCACCCTGATCAACGACACGCTGTATCGATTAGCCGCGCGCGATTTGAACCGCGCCAGTGCTCGACCGGCGCCACATACATCAGTGGAAAACTTGGCGCTGTTCGACAAGGTCGTCGACATCGACCAAAGCGCCATTGGGCGGACACCGCGCTCCAACCCGGCCACCTACACCGGCCTGTTCACGCCAATCCGCGATCTTTACTCGCAGGTGCCCGAGTCGCGAGCCCGCGGCTACAAACCGGGGCGCTTCAGCTTTAACGTGCGCGGCGGCCGCTGCGAAGCCTGCCAAGGCGACGGACTGATCAAGGTCGAGATGCACTTCTTGCCCGACGTTTACGTCTCCTGCGACGTTTGCGAGGGCAAGCGCTACAATCGCCAGACCCTGGAGGTGCTCTACAAAGGCAAGAACATCGCCGAAGTGCTGGCGCTAACGGTCGAAGATGCGCTAGAGGTATTTGGCGCGGTTCCGCCGCTTGCTCGCCGCCTGGAAACGCTGCGCGATGTCGGCTTGGGCTACATCACCTTGGGACAGTCGGCGACTACGCTGTCAGGCGGTGAGGCGCAGCGGGTGAAACTGGCGACCGAGCTGGCCAAGCGCGACACCGGGCGTACGTTGTACATCCTCGATGAGCCCACCACTGGCCTGCATTTTCACGACATCCACCAGTTGCTCGGCGTGCTCCACGCGCTGCGCGATCGCGGCAACACCGTGGTGGTGATCGAGCACAATCTGGACGTGATCAAGACCGCCGATTGGGTGATTGATCTCGGCCCAGAAGGCGGTAGCGGCGGCGGCGAAATTATCGCCACCGGAACACCAGAGCAACTCACCGAGGTTCCGCGTTCGCATACCGGCCGCTTCCTCGCACGCATGCTCGGAGCCGCTAGCAGCAGGGAGGCTGCATAGGATGAGCAACAACGGAAGGCTGCTGCTGGAACACGACCTAGAGATACGCTGGCGCGATCTGGACGCCTATGAGCACGTCAACAACGCCAGCTATCTAACCTTCATGGAAGAGGCGCGAATTCGCTGGTTCAACACCCTGCCGCAGCCCTGGCGGGGTCCCGAATGGGAGCCGGTGGTCGCACGGATTGAGAGTTCTTTCCGCGCCGCGATTACCTACCCGGCGACAATTAGGGTGTCGCTTATCGCGGCGCGGGTGGGCAATACCTCGCTGGCGGTAGGGCATCGAATCACCGACATCAGCGACGATCGTTTGTATGCCGACGGAGTCACGGTGCTGGTCTGGGTTGATCCGCGCACGCAGCGCCCGCGCCAGCTGCCGCACTTCGTTAGGCAAGCAGCAATTTAGCCCGGAGTTTCAGGAACATTCTGCTGCGGGCGACGCCTTCACGACAAATCTCATGCAACTCCGGGCTAGGCCCAGCGAGGACCAAAGCGTCTGCGCAGCCGCTGTTCGGCTAAATCCGGTAGCAAAATGCGCAACACCATGACTTCTAGCCCGGATATTTCATAAACTTCACGCGCCCTCGCTAGGCCCTTGATCGCCCAGCGACTATTCTCAGTCGGGTGTATGAACCACTACAC
>QIMA01000351.1 GCA_003233535.1 Rhodanobacteraceae bacterium | reverse complement strand
ACTAACGCCTTGGCGGTGTCGAACTTGCGCTGCAGTCGGTGCACGTTCTCCAAGTAGTCTTCGCCTTTTTCGGAGTAGCGGGCATCCGCGTTCTTGGTCGTGCCTCGGGTGAAATAGGCGCCGCGGCTTGCGTGCGTGCCCGGATAACTGCGGTAAGCGATACCGTCACCATCGACGTCGCGATAGCGCCCAAACGGTACGCCGGCTTCCAACTCGGATTCGCTGATGATTTTGCCGCGGTCCAGTTCGCGCTTTGCGTCCCACACGAATGGCTCGCACAAGCGCTGATTCATACCGATGTCTAAATCAGTCATCAGAAACACGGGTGTCTGTAGCCGATCAGCCAAATCCAACGCGGCTGCCGCGTGCACAAAGCACTCGTGTGGATCCTCCGGTAGCAGCATAACGTGCTTGGTGTCGCCATGACTGGCGTAGGCGCAGCTGAGCAGGTCAGCCTGCTGGGTGCGAGTAGGCATGCCAGTTGAGGGGCCGCCGCGCTGCACGTTGATGATGGTGGCCGGGATCTCTGCGAAATAGGCCAACCCAATGAATTCGGTCATTAGCGAAACGCCGGGCCCGGAGGTGGCGGTGAAGGCTCGAGCGCCGTTCCAGCCCGCGCCGATGACCATGCCGATGGAGGCAATCTCGTCCTCGGCCTGGACGATGGCGTAGCGTTTGCTGCCGTCGGTGTCGGTTCGAAACTGCTGGCAGTAGCGTTCGAAACCTTCCGCCGCGGACGTGGATGGGGTGATCGGATACCAAGCACACACGGTGGCGCCGCCGTAGACAAAGCCCAGTCCCGCAGCGCTGTTGCCATCGACGAATATTCGGTCACCGACGCGGTTCGCGCGTTTGACCTTGAGTCCGATGGGCGTGGTGATGTGCTCGGCTGTCCAGTTGCGGCCGATATGGAAGGCCTGTTGATTGGCTTCGACCAGCGCCGTCTTGCCGCGGTACTGCTCGGCCATCAAGGTTTCGACCACTTCGGGCTCGATCTCCAGCAGCTGTGACAGCACACCGATGTACATGATGTTCTTCAACAACTGCCGCTGCCGCGGATCCTGGTAGTGCTTCACGCACAGAGCCGTGAGCGGCACGCCGATCATTTGTATATCGTCGCGTTTGTTGCTCGCCTGCAGCGGTTTGCTGCTGTCATAAAGCAAATAGCCGCCCGGTTCGACTTCGGCTAAATCGGCCTGCCAAGTTTGTGGGTTCATTGGTACAATGAAATCGACGCCGCCGCGGCGACCCAAGTGGCCGTCCTCCGAAACCCGCACCTCGTACCAAGTTGGCAGCCCCTGGATGTTCGACGGAAATATGTTGCGCGGACTGACCGGCACGCCCATGCGCAGAACCGCTTTGGCGAATAGCTCATTGGCCGAAGCGGAGCCCGAGCCGTTGACGTTGGCGAACTTGATGACGAAGTGGTTGGTGGCTTGGATCGGGGGCGTCATGGGGTGGGGCCGCTGGGGGGCTTGGAACTACCTGAGGGCCCAGAGCTGAAGCAGTCGGGGCCAATTGAGGGCTGAGTAGAGCCAAGGCTGCACAACGAGGCCCGCTGCAGGTTCTTGGCATTCGCTGAATGCGCGTGAACTCGCATTCTGCACATCGCGACTAAATCCGATTCGTCGAGCATGGCCGGGCTCTGACTGCTCTCCTCCGCCCTTAGCCCTCGGCCCTCAGCTCTTTCTCTGCCGTTGCTAATCACGTTGCCTTCCTCCCCGACGGACGACATGACGGTCCGGCGTGAGTCATCTCTAGGAAAAATTTCTGCATATCCCACGCGCCTGTCGGGCAGCGTTCGGCACACAGGCCGCAGTGCAGACAAACGTCCTCGTCCTTGACCATCACCCGGCCCGTTTTGAGATCACCGCCGATGTACAAATCCTGGGTCAGGTTCAACGCCGGTGCGGTCAGCCGGGTGCGCAGATCTGCTTCCGTGCCATCTTCAACAAAGCTGATGCTGTCCATCGGGCAAATGTCGACGCAGGCATCGCATTCAATGCACTTATTGCCAGCAAACACCGTTTGCGCGTCGCAGTTTAGGCAGCGTGCCGCTTCGCGTCGGGCCATTTCCGGGTCAAAGCCCAGTTCGACCTCCACGCCAATGTTGTTCAACGTTTTCTCAGACGGTGCCCAAGGCACTTTGTTGCGTTCGTCTGGGTCAATGGCATTGTCGTAGCTCCACTCGTGGATGCCCATCTTCTGACTGATCATCTGCACGGCGGGCAGCGGTCTATCGTTGGGATCCTCGCCTGACAACATCTTGTCGATGGTCACCGCGGCCTCGTGGCCATGAGCGACCGCCCAAATGATGTTCTTGGGGCCGAACGCGGCGTCACCACCAAACAGGACGTTGGGCAGCGTCGATTGCAGCGTTTGCTCATTGAGTAGTGGCAAACCCCAGCGGTCGAATTCCATGCCCAGATCGCGCTCGATCCAGGGGAAGGAATTCTCCTGTCCAACGGCGAGCAAGACTTCGTCGCACTCGAGGATCTCATCCGGCTCGCCAGTTGGAATCAGCTTGCGTCGACCGCTGTCGTCGAACTCCGGTTTCACTTTCTCAAAACGCATTCCTGTGAGCTTGCCGTTGTCGTGCAGGAACGCTTTGGGAACCAAGTAATTAAGGATTGGTATGCCTTCGTGCTGGGCATCCTCTTTCTCCCATGGCGAGGCCTTCATTTCCTCAAAGCCGGAACGAACCACGACTTTGACGTCGGCTCCGCCTAGTCGACGCGCCGATCGGCAACAGTCCATGGCGGTGTTGCCGCCGCCGAGGACGATGACTCGTGGACCGACCTGGTCGACGTGTTCAAAAGATACGGACGAGAGCCAGTCGATACCCAGATGGATGTACTCTGAGGCCTCTAGGCGCCCCGGCATATCCAGATCGCGGCCGCGTGGCGCACCGCAACCGATGAAAACCGCATCGTAGTCCTGTTCAAGCAGGCCCTTGAGCGAATCGATGTGCTGGCCGCCGTGCCACTGCACGCCAAGATCAAGGATGTATCCGACCTCTTCGTCAATCACCGACTCGGGCAGTCGGAAGCGCGGAATCTGGCTGCGGATGAAGCCGCCAGCTTTGGGGTCGCTGTCGAAGATGGTGACGTCGTAGCCCAGTGGCAGCAGATCACGGGCGACGGTTAGCGACGCTGGGCCCGCGCCGACGCAGGCGATGCGTTTGCCTAGTTTTTGCGCGGCGGCCTTGGGCAGCCGATGGCGAATGTCGGTTTTGTAATCAGCCGCTACCCGTTTGAGTCGGCAAATGGCTACGGGTTCCGGTTTTTCGCCGTTGTTGACTTCCACCCGAACGCGCCGGCAGGCCGGTTCGCAAGGTCGGTCGCAGGTGCGCCCGAGGACGCCGGGGAAAACGTTGGAATACCAGTTGATCATGTACGCGTCGGCGTAACGACCATCGGCTATAAGGCGGATGTATTCGGGCACCGGCGTGTGCGCCGGACAGGCCAGTTGGCAGTCGACTACTTTGTGAAAGTAGTCGGGATCACTAATGTCGGTGACGTGCACCGCGACCTCCCTCTACTAAGCCGCGAAAGGCCCGGCCGCCGACCTGCAGCAATACTGCAAGCCAAGGGGCGATCGGTCCCGCTCGCAGCATAGCGGGAACTGCTCGCGCTGCAACAGTTGCGCGTCAGTTTGTGACGCATCTATCCCGGATATTTCATGAACTCGCGCGATGATCGCGCAGGACATTGGTCGTCCAGTGGTTTTTCTTCAGGAGCGGTGTAGTGGTTCATACACCCGACTGAGGAAAAATCGCTGGGCGATCAAGGGCCTAGCGAGGGCGCG
>QIMA01000581.1 GCA_003233535.1 Rhodanobacteraceae bacterium | reverse complement strand
AGCGGTGTAGTGGTTCATACACCCGACTGAGGAAAAATCGCTGGGCGATCAAGGGCCTAGCGAGGGCGCGTGAAGTTTATGAAATTCCGGGTTAGAAGCGGGCGACGCCATCGCGACGAATCTCATGAAACTCCGGTCTAGCCCCGAATCACGTGCGGCAGGTAGCGGGACAGATCCTGAGTCACCGCAGAGCTGTCCTCGCGCACCGAAATTCCCGCTGGCTGGTCACCAATTAGCCAGGAACCGATCAGCGTATAGCTGTCGTCGAAGCGCGGCAGCGGCACATACTCCTGAATGATGAAGCCCTCGTCGCCGTACGGGCCATCGGAAGCGTGCACCTGTTTACCATCGATGTGGATGCTGACGTTGCAGCCTTCACGGGCGAATATCGGCTTGCGCACGTAGCTCGTCAGCGCATGTCGTCGCGGGTCGTCCTCGAAGTAGGCGGGCAGCAGATTCGGGTGATCGGGATACATCTGCCAAAGCAGCGGCAGCAAGGCCTTGTTCGACAGCACCGACTTCCACGGCGGTTCCAGCCAGCCGATTGGCGCGCCGGGCAGCAGTTCACCGAAGGACTCGCGCATCATGAATTCCCAGGGATAGAGCTTGAACATCCAGGTAATCACCTGGTTCTTGGTGTCGCTGAGTCTGCCCTGGGCATCGCGGCCGATGTCTTCAACATAAACGAATTCGGTCTCGATCCCGGCTTCACGGGCGCAATCCTGCAGATACTGCACGGTGCCGCGGTCTTCGGCGGTATCGCGGCAGCAACTCACGTGCAGCAGCGCGTCAGGATGCTGTATCTGTAGCGCACGGAAGCGCTCTACCACCTTTTCCTGGACCGAATTGAACTGGTCAATACTGTCATCGAAAGTGCCGTCGCTAAATTTGTCTTCCAGCCACAGCCACTGCCAGAAACCGGATTCATACAGACTGGTAGGCGTGTCTGCATTGTTTTCTAGCAGCTTAGCCGTGCCGCCTGGGCTATAGGCTAGGTCCAGCCTCGAATACAGACTCTTATCGCCGGCTTCCCATGATTGGCGGACCCACTTGCGGTAGTGCTGCGGGATCTGAAAACGTTCTAGCAGCGTCTCGTCACGGACCACGCGATCGACCACCGCCAGACACATGCGGTGGAGTTCGGCGGTCGGGTCCTCCAGATCGTCTTCGATCTCGCGCAGGGTGAATTCGTAGTAGGCCGATTCATCCCAATAGGGCTCGCCATACATGGTATGGAAACCGAATCCGAATTCCTCCGCCTGCTGGCGCCACCCCGGGCGCTCCGTAGAGCGGCGCCGGTACAAGCGGGCCTAGCCCCCCCAACCGCGCGATGAGGAACGGCTACTGCGCGAAACTCTCGCTTTGGCCGCAACCGTTGAGCCAAATCCACCGCGAGCG
This sequence comes from Rhodanobacteraceae bacterium, assembly GCA_003233535.1. Taxonomy (GTDB): domain Bacteria; phylum Pseudomonadota; class Gammaproteobacteria; order Xanthomonadales; family SZUA-5; genus SZUA-5. The sequence goes on along the minus strand of QIMA01000581.1, from coordinate 2,421 downwards.
ATCGTTCGAGTCACTGCCGGCTTCGGCTTCGTAGCGCTGTCGTTAAAGGTAGTCGGACCGTAGTTGTTCCTGCCGTGCCGCGCGCCATCGGCATAGGTCCAATTGCCGTACATGGAGCTGCCGCGATTGTAGGAGGTAAACAACGGCGTACCGAAGTACGAGCCGCGGTTGTTGCTAAGCATCTGACCGAACAGAAAGCCGCCGAGGGCCGGCATAAACCAGCTTTGACCAGTGGGGCCACGATAGGGCACGCAATTACGGTCGCCGAATTCAGCGGAGCAATCGGCCTGCGTCGCATATTTGGGCGCTGAGCTAGCCGCTTTGGTCACCGCTTGGTTGTAGGAACGCTCGCATTCCACGGTTTGCGTCGGGTTTTTCTGCGTGCACGAGGCGACATCTTTGAAAATCTCGCCCTGGCGAGACGAGGAACAGCCAGCCATGGTGGTGACGGCAATGGCAATCGCTATAGGGGTGAAGCCGATCGCCGAGCTTGTTTTGCGCATCCGGTCGAGGTTGATAGATCGCGTACGTTTCATCTCGATTCCTCCTCAGTAGGTCATGCAGGCCGCGTTGAGAAGGCCAACGGCTATGGAAACGCCGCAGAGCACGATACCTGCGGAAATTTCGTTGTCGTTGATGCGCTGGACGATCTTCGGCATGAATATGAAGCGGACGATCGCAAAGGCGACCGTTTGGGCGATCAACGCGACCACGCCCCAGATTAGGAAATCGACCAAGGAAACCGAGTTGGTTGCGGCGCTGGCCAGCGCGATCGAAAAGCCGATGACGGCACCAACCAAGCCAAGCGCAGCAGCGCTGTTCTTACCTTCCTTGACCAGCTTCCATTCGTCGTGCGGAGTAATCAACGTGTAGACAAGCTTGAAGATCAGCAACAATAGGATGGAAATACCAAAATACGTCGCGAAACCGGCTAAGCCGACGATCGATGTCTGAATCTGTTCCATGAAATCCCCCCGCAGTGGTTGTCAGCCGATGATGTCGATGTCCGCCGGTTGTAGATCTATCCCGGTACTGATAACTAAACATCGATCGGCTCGATTGTCGATGATTTTCTCTTCCCCGGTCACCATCAGGTATTCGGAGAGATCCGGTCCCGCCTCGCGCTCGTAGAGCATCGCGAACTGATCTGTCGTGCTGGCCTTGCCGCCTTCGGAGAAGGTCGTTTCGGTCATTGCCACCGGCGGCGATGCATCTCCGGTGCCTTCCCAAACGCGATGCCAAGTATGCCCTTCCAGCTCATAGGTGGGTTTACTGATCTGATCTTCTAGCAGACGATTCCAGTCTGCTTCGCTACCCACGCTGCGTGTTTCATAGAAGTACCAGAGTTTGACGTCAGAAACATTGTTTTCCTCACTTCCTCCGGTCAGCAAGACCTGGCAATAGCCCTCGTCATCGGTGTAATAGCGCAGATATTTGGAGGTTTCGTCCAGCGGCACGACGCCGACCGCCTGGATCAAGTGCGTTCGGGCCACCTTTGCAATGACCAAATTCGGTTCGATCAGCCGCAGACGTAGATCGTCGAGTTCGAATGCCCCATCCTGGCGTAAGCCCAAAATTTCCGGAGCCGTGGGCGCTGGCGGTGGTGTGGGCGCAGATTTACCGAATAGCCGCTTGAACATCAGATTCGGCTCCAGTCCATATCGCAAATCCGTGCTTCGGCAATATAGTAAAGCGTACACCCGGGCCGAACTTGCGCATCCAGCGCAGGATTGACGTCGATGCTGTCACTGCCGCTGTTGCGGACGCCGATTAGCGTGGCGTCGAAATGCTCCTTCAGGGCGTTGAACAAGGATCGAACCGCAATTTCCTCTTTGCCCGGATAGGGCATCGAGTACTGGGTCATGCCCTGGTTTACGGCGAGTAGCTCGTGATGCAGCGCACTGGAGCCCGGATCGGCGGCGGCTTTGGCCATCATTTCCACCGAAACCGAGGGCATGCATTCCACGTTAGGGCAGTGCTGCTTGAGTATTTGCCCGAGTTGCTCATCTTGAAAGTAGGCGATGATGTGCGCGTCGGGATTGCGCCCCGAACAGTACAGCGCGGTGGTCATGGTCACATCATCTTCGGGGTTATCGATGATGATGCAGCTGGCCTGCGCTACCCCCGCCCGATCCATGCCCGCATCGTCGGTGAATGCCGCCACCCGTACGAAACCGATCTCCTCGCGCATCGGGTTTTCGACCTCGACCCGCACGCAAAGCGCCAGACGCCGCTCACGCTGGTCCATTTGGATCTCGTTGAGCAGCAGTTTCATGAGGTGCAACGTGCGATTGCCGTTCCAACCAATGACCAGAATGTGGTCTTCAATCGCTAGATTCTTCAAACCCAGTACCCCCTTGCGCCACTGATGAGAGACGAATGCGGCAACCCGCCCAATGGCCAAGCCGAAGAGGCCCAGGC
>QIMA01000065.1 GCA_003233535.1 Rhodanobacteraceae bacterium | reverse complement strand
GCCCGGTTCGGGCAAGGGCACCCAAGCCTCGTTGCTCAAAGAGCGGCTCTCGGTCCCACATATTTCTACTGGCGATCTGTTGCGAGCCGCAGTAAAGGCCAACAGTCTGCTGGGGCAGCAGGCCAAGACCGTGATGGAGCGTGGCGAGTTGGTTTCCGATCAGGTCGTGCTCGGCATGCTGGAAGAACGTCTCAGTCAGCCTGATGCCGCCGCAGGATTTATCCTCGACGGCTATCCACGCAATCAGGCCCAAGCGCATGCGCTAGACCAACTGCTGGAGCGGCTCGGTAAACCGGTGGACAGCGCCGTCCAGCTTGATGTGGCCGAGCAAACCCTGCTCGCTCGCTTGGTCAGGCGAGGTGCCGACCAGAATCGTGCCGACGACAGCCCAGAAACCGTGCGCAAGCGCTTACGCATTTACTCCGAACAAACCGCACCGGTTATCGACCACTTCGAGGCCCAGGGTCGATTGACCCGGATTGAGGGCGAAGGTACGGTCGAAGAGATTGCCGAACGAATCGTCGCTAGCGTGCGAGACTAGTGCGGTGAGCCCTGATCGTGGTGGCGCCACCCGATGAGCAATCCGGAACAGCCTGAGCAGCAGCCAGCGCCGCCCCTGTGGTCGACGCTGCTGCAGCTATTGCGCCTGCGCGGCTCACCGGCAGACCTGCCCGCTTCTGGCAGCATCTTGGCCATGCTGGTGCTGTTGGATACGGCCATCTCCACCTTCGCACCGGTCCAAGCTGAGCAATCGGTAGTGGCACCCATCGCCTTTGCCTTGGGCTTGCATCTGGCGCTTACTTGGCTGCTGCTAAAGCAGCTCGGCAAGGGCGACCGGTTTGTGCAAACCGCTACCGCCTGGTTTGGCGTAGACGTGCTGCTAACCCTGATCCTGCTGCCACTGGTCATTTACGTCGCTCAGTTCACGGGCGTTGAGCCCGTACCGCCGGCAGCGCAGTTCGCTATCAGCTTGATGTTGGTCGTTTCGGTGTGGATGCTCGTCGCTTTCGGCCACATCTTTCGCTGTGCTCTTGAAATCCCCATGCTGGCTGGCGTCCTGGTAGCCCTGTCGATGCTGCTTGCAAGACTGTTTATCGGCCAATGGATGTTCGGGAGCCCGGTTTGAGCGATCTGCATATCCTCGGGATTTGCGGCACGTTTATGGGTGGTCTGGCGGCCATAGCGCGGGAAAAAGGCCTCTCCGTTAGCGGCTCGGACAGCGGCGTGTTCCCGCCGATGAGCACGCAGCTAGAAGCACTGCAGATTGAGTTGCAGCAAGGCTACGACCCCGCTCACTTGAATCCTGCGCCCGCCGAGGTATTGATCGGCAACGCGCTGTCACGCGGCAATCCTGCGGTCGAGGCGGTCCTGGATCGGGGGCTGAACTATCGTTGTGGACCACAGTGGCTGGCCGAAACCGTGCTCCCCGGGCGCTGCACCATAGGCGTGGCGGGCACCCACGGAAAAACCACGACCACCGCGATCGCCGCCTATCTGCTAGAACAATTGGGCGGCCAGCCCGGCTTTTTGATTGGCGGCGTAGCCCACGACTTCCCGCATTCGGCGCGGCTAGGCAAGGGTAAGTGTTTTGTAGTCGAGGCCGATGAGTACGACAGCGCTTTCTTCGACAAGCGCTCGAAATTCGTCCATTACCGTCCGCAAATCGCCATCTTGAACAACCTGGAGTTCGATCACGCCGACATTTTCGACGATTTGGCCGCTATCGAACGCCAATTCCATCACCTCGTGCGGACCGTTCCTGGCAGCGGCAGAATCATCGTCAAAGCCGGTGATGTAACCCTGCAGCGAGTGCTCGCAATGGGCTGCTGGACGCCAGTTGAGACCTTCAGCGCCGATCCTGGTGCAACGGCCGATTGGTTGGCGCTGACTAACGACGACGGGGCACAGCTGGAACTGTACCATCGCGGTAAAAGCCTGGGTTCGGTTGCCTGGCAGATGCGCGGTCGACATAACGTCGCCAATGCCGTCGCTGCGATTGCCGCCGTCGCAGCGGCAGGATTCGATCCGGCGCAGGCACTGCAGGCGTTGAGCGGATTCGGCGGCGTCAAGCGTCGGCTGGAGCGTTTGGGCAGTGCTGCAGGCATTGAAGTGCTAGAAGACTTCGCCCATCACCCTACCGCCATTGCCGTGACCATCGATGCAGCGCGCGCGGATGCGCCAAAACGGCTGATTGTAGCCCTGGAGCCGCGCAGCAATTCCATGCGCGCCGGGGCGCACCGTGATCAACTGGCGCAATCGCTGGCCAAGGCGGACGCCATGTTCGTACTCGAACGCGCCGATCTGCCGTGGGCTGCTGCCGACGCGCTAACTGGGCTCGGTCAGCGCGTGCAGACTGCCGGCACGGTCGAAGAACTTCTGCAGCAGCTGACAGACTTTTGCCAAGCCGACGATCGCGTCGTGTTTATGAGCAACGGCAGCTTCGACAACGCGCCGAGGCGATTTTTCGAACAGCTAAACCAGCGCGACGAGCAGTAACAGTTCGTCTCGGCAGTTTCGCCCCAGCTAACTCTACCGCTGACGCAGCCGACTGAGCGCAGAACGCGCTAGCGGACTGAATACCGCTAAAGTGGCGGCCATACAGCCGCTTAAGGTACTCACAGCAGACCCTCGACCAAGTCGAACTGCGGCAAAACGCCGCGCTGGTTGAAGCCGGATGCAAAGACTTCTATCCGCAGCTGTCGGAATACACCGGCGAGCTGCGCGAGCAAACCAACGCCGATCCGGTCTAGTTCAGTGTCCGCCACTGGGCGGTAAACCAATTGCCCCGTGTCAGGGTCTACCGACTCCGGGCCAAATCAACATCGCGTTTTTGCAGCCACGCTGCCATCATCAAATCGACCGCAAACTAGACATTGCTCCATGCGAACCACACCCCTCCTTGCCATCAGTGCCCTGTGCCTCAGCGCCTGTGCCTCCAGCCCGAGTCGGATCTCTCCGGCGCAACCCGTCCAGCTGGACGCGCAAACACGCGCGGAAGCCGACCGCGCCGTTGCCTTAGGTAGCCAGCTGTTCAACAACGACCGCATGGCCTGGATCGCCTCCGATATCTATCAGGGCGAGCTGAACCGCGCCGGCGTGCCGCCGCCGCAAACGGTAGATTGGGCTATAACGCGGACCGCAAACGGTGGTCACTTGGCGGCATTTATCTTGGACCTAGCCGATTCCGGCGGTTTTGTTGACGGCGAAGTGCATTTCGATCCGGGCGTCGATCCTGACGCCTGCATACGCTCCGTCGACAACAATGAAGGCGAACAAGCCTGCGCCGGCATCCACATCGCCCGCGGCGTGCGCCCACCCAGCGCGGAGGAACGTGTCTGGGCCGTCGCCCGCAGGACGATGTTGGGCGACCCACAGCTGCGCTTGTGCAGCGAGGCCGCGCCCAATTTCAGTGTCGTCAAAGATGCCGACAGCACGATCGGCTATGTGCTTACGTCCACGCTAGACCGCAAAACGGTGGTCATGTCCGGCCATACCCGCTATAGCCTCAGCTCAGACGGGTCACAAATCCTCGATCGGCAGCCGCTGTTTGGCTCCTGCATGCTCGCCCAGCGCGACAAATCATCCCAGGCAGTCGCGCTGATGCTCAGTTCTACAACGTCGGACTTATTCAACGAATCGCACGTGTTCTTGATGCTTGATCAGCGGCAGCCGGTCTTCGTCGTGGGTCGACTCGGCCTCAAGGTACTGATCGACCTGGAAGAGGGCCAAGCGCACTGGCGCACGCTCGAATAGTCCGCTCCTGCGAGCATTACTGACGCCGTTGGCCTTTGTCCTTGCGCGCTGATTCGATCAGCTTGCC
>QIMA01000393.1 GCA_003233535.1 Rhodanobacteraceae bacterium | reverse complement strand
CGAGCGCAGCAGCGCCAGCAGGTCCATTCGGGTCATGTAGCGCACATGCGCGGCCTTGACCCCAAACCAACTCGACAGTGCCATCGCCACCGGCGGCGCGCATTCGCCGCGTTGGAGCAGGTCGGCCTCCAGTTTCTGGTCGATTTGCTCAAGCTCATACGGATCGCCAACCAGCGACAGCGGCAACACGCGCAGCGGCGCCGGTGGCCGCTGCTGATCGGGTTCGAGCTGCGCCGAGGGCAGCTGTCGATCTACCGCACCAAGAAACAACAAACGCGTTTGAAATCCTTCGCCAGAAAGACTCAACCGATACTGCTCGTGCAGTTCGGCGAACACCGGCAAGCCTGGGCTGAGCAGTTCCGCAGGATCGAAGCTGGCACCCAAGAAACACACGCCCGCCTCGCGCACGCTGGGTTCTATCCGGCCCAAATCGTGGGCGATCAACATTCCCAGCTCCTCCGCTCCAGGCCTAGGCAGCGGCGTCAGCAAACGCTGCGCACTCTCTGCAGACCAAGCGCTTTCGGCCACTTCAAACAGCACAAACACCGGCACCATGGCCAGCTGATCCAAGCGCAACATCGGTTCACCAAGTTTATCGCGACCCTCATCATAACCGCGGCTGGGCAAAGCGCAGTGAGCATCCCATCAGCCCCAGATCTGGGCTTGCGAGGGCGCGTGAAGTTTATGAAATACCCGGGTGAAATATCCGGGCTAAGGGGGCCAGCCTTAAGCGCTTTGCGTCAGTGCAGCAATTTGCTGAGCCCCCGGCGAAGCGCAGAGCTAGCTTGGATTCTACGCTAGACTTCGTCCACACGCCCGATTCGCCTCGTCCCGCCCACCGTGCGGGCAGCGATGATCCGGCCGAAATCTTGTATCAGGAGGTCTCATGAGTCTCACTAAGCCGCGCACCATGCCCGGTGTGTTGGAGCTATTGCCGCTGGATCAGATCGCCTTTCAGGAGATGCTGGACAACATTCGTGCAGGCTTTGAGCGCTACGGCTTTTTGCCGATAGAAACGCCGGCGATTGAGCTGAGCAACGTGCTGTTGACCAAGTCTGGCGGCGAAACCGAGCGACAGGTTTACTTTGTCCAGTCCACCGGCAGTCTGATCAAGGGTGGCGACCCAGAGCTAGCGCTCCGATTCGACCTCACTGTGCCGCTGGCGCGCTATGTCGCCGAGCACGAACACAAGCTCAACTTCCCCTTCCGTCGCTATCAAATGCAGCGCGTTTATCGCGGTGAAAGCGCGCAGCGTGGGCGCTTTCGTGAGTTCTACCAGTGCGACGTGGACGTGATCGGCAAGGATTCGCTGTCGCCGCGTTTCGATGCCGAACTGGTCGCCGTGATCGATCAAGTCTTCCAGGCCCTCAAAGTTGGTCCGTTCCAGGTACGGGTTAATCACCGCATGCTGATGCGCGGGCTGCTCGAGCACCTCGGCGTGGACGGCAGCGAGCAGCAAACGCTGGTCCTGCGCGAAGTGGACAAGCTGGACAAGCGCGGCGCGGACCACGTGCGCGGCAGCTTGGCCGGCGAAGGGATTGGCCTGAGCAGCGATGCAATTGGGCAACTCTTGGACTTTGTCGGCTTTCGCTCCAGCGGTGTGGACGAGGCACTGGCCAAACTGGAAACGATGCCGACCAGCAACGAGGCGCTGCAGCAGGGCGTCAGCGAACTTCGTGAAGTGCTCACCCTGGTGCGCGCCTTCGGCGTGCCCGAGAGCAACTTCGCCTGGGACTGCGCGATCGCACGCGGCTTGGACTACTACACCGGCACCGTTTACGAAACGGTTCTCACCGAGCACCCGGAGATCGGCAGCGTTTGCTCGGGTGGCCGCTACGAAAGCCTGGCCAGCAACTACACCAAGAGCAAGCTACCCGGAGTGGGCATCTCGATCGGCGCCACTCGATTGTATTGGCAGCTGCGCGAAGCCGGCTTGATCGATACCGGGCGTAGCTCAGTGGCGGTGCTGGTCACCCAGTTTGATCCGGAATTATTCGACGAATACGCGCACTTGGCTTCCATGCTGAGAGCCGCTGGCATTAACACCGAGCTGCAGTTGGAGCCGGGCAAGCTGGGCAAGCAGATCAAGTACGCGGTCAAGGCGGGGATTCCATTTGCCGTTATTGCCGGCCCGGACGAGCACGCCAAGGGCGTAGTGCAGATCAAAGATTTGTCCCGCCAGGAGCAGTTCGAAGTGCCCAAGGATGAGCTGATTGCCAGCCTGCGGGTGGAGATTGAACAGTATCGAGCGATGGCATTGGCGAAGGAGCCGACTTCGTGAGTACACAGGCTACAGTCAGCCTCGGCGGAGCCGCACTAAGCCGCGCCGAGCTGATCGCGGTCGCGCGCGGCGGTGCCGGTGTCACCATCGAAGCGGCCGCGTTAGAGCGGGTCGCCCGGGCGGCCGATTTCCTCGGACTACAGCTCAGCCGCGGTGAACCGATCTACGGCGTCACTACCGGCTTTGGCAGCAATGCCGACCGCCTGCTCGGCGACAAGCGCTTGCGCCCGGAACGGGCCGTCGAAGATCGCCCGCTGGTCGCCGAACTGCAGCGTAATCTGATCATCTCCCACGCCGTTTGCGTCGGCCCACCGCTGCCCGAGGAAGTCTCTAGGGCGATGCTGCTGATCCGCATCAACACGCTGCTCGGTGGACACTCTGGAATTCGTCCGAGCACCGTGGAACGCCTTGCCGAACTACTCAATCTCGGGCTGATCCCGGCCGTGCCCGAAAAGGGTTCGGTGGGCGCCAGTGGCGATCTAGCGCCTCTGTCGCACCTTGCATTGCCGCTACTGGGATTGGGCGATGTCTGGATCGACGGCATATGCCAGCCAGCTGGACCGGCGCTGGAGAAGGCGGGACTGGAACCGCTGGAATTGTCCTTCAAAGAGGGTCTAGCGCTAAACAACGGCACCGCGTTGATGCTCGCCCTGGGCGTGCTCGCCGTCGACGATTGCGAGCGACTGGTCGCCACAGCCGATCTGGCCGCCGCCGTTTCGCTGGAGGCCTTTTGCGGTCGAACCGCAGCGTTGGATCAGCGCGTGCACGATTTACGCCCGCACCCGGGTCAGGTGCAGACCGCCGCGCGCATGCGCGAGCTGATTGCCGATTCCGGTTTAGTCGACATTCCCTATCACCGCGTACCGCGCTTCCAGTCGTGGACGCCCGGAGCATGGCCGCAGGGCGACGCGCGAACCTTTGACCTGCGTTGGGACTATGTCCCGATCAGCGAACGCGCTGGCCGCGACAGCTATTACGAAAAGAACCTGCCGTTCCGCGGCGGCAAGAAGTTTCAGCCGCAGGACGCCTATTCCCTGCGCTGCCTGCCGCAGGTACACGGCGCGGTGCGCGACACCCTGCGCCACGTTGCCGAAGTGCTGGAGATCGAACTCAACTCGGTCACCGATAATCCACTGATTTTCCCGGGTGTAGAAGGCCACGATGGTGACGTGCTGTCCGCCGGTAACTTCCACGGCATGCCGCTGGCGCTAGCCCTGGCCAGCCTGAAAACCGCCCTGCCGGTACTCGCCTCAATCAGCGAGCGCCGCCTCAACAAGTTGGTCGATCCAGCCACCAACGACGGCCTGCCGCCATTTTTAATCGGCAACGAAGACGGCACCGATTCTGGGCTGATGATTACCCAGTACAGCGCCGCTGCGCTGGTTAACGATCTCGCCGCGCGTGCGCAACCGGCGGCGGTATATTCCGTACCAACCAGTGCGAATGCCGAAGACCATGTCTCGATGGGCGCCAACGATGCGCTGCACGCTTACCGGCAAACCGCCGATTTGGGCCGCGTTATCGCCATCGAAGTGCTGGTCGCAAC